>DATILZ010000334.1:0-3132 GCA_035475995.1 Hanamia sp.
AAATTACTACATGTGCGATATTTTCTATTATCTCAAGCTTCATTTTTGAGGATTGGAAAAAGTCATTAAATGTTCATATTTTATTTTCGAAAAATGTTCTTACTGCCTTAATTATCACAAGTATTTTAGCTACGGCTGTAGCCTTTTTTGTGCAGACGAATTTCCAAAAATATACGACCGCTACAAGAGTTGCTCTAATTTTTGCCATGGAGCCAGTATTTGCAGCGATTACAGGTTATTTTTGGGCAGGTGAAAGGCTTTCCGTTAGTGCTTTAATGGGCTGTATCCTTATATTTGCCGGTATGATCTTTGCGGAGTTCCCTGTCAAAAAAATCACATTTTTAAGGAAAAATAAATCACTGCAAAGTTAAAAAGGCTTTCCCATTGCAAGGGGAAAGCCCTTTTTCATATCGCCAGCAGTTCATTTTCTTTAATGAATCTGATTGCTTCTTTTCTAGTTTTTATTTGTTTCGAAATGAATGTTTCGAGCATTGACATATAAAAACTGCCATCAAATGTTTTTTGAGCTTTTAATGTTAATTCAATTGCCGTTATCATGACTTCATCCGGTGCGTTCGTAAAATGTTTACCAAAGTAAATAAAACCAATCGCATCCTCCTGAAGCTGAAAGCCTTTTCCTTGTAAATAGTGTAAATATTCTTCCAACGTCTGCAAAGACCTTCCATTCCCCTCATTACAATCTATAGCTGCCAATTAAAATCTTAACTTAAGATAATCGATTTTTCTATGTTTTTATTATTTGTTTTGGAAATACTATCAAAGCAGGAGGTGAACGTTTTGAGTAAAAATAAAAATTCAGACCGAGGCGCAAAAGCTCCTGGTATAACCCCACAAGGCTATGGTCAGGACGCTGAATTTGCAGAAGAACCTAAGAGCAAATTAGAAAATGCCGCAAAAAAGGAAAATACAAAATAAGAAAAGCGTAAGCGCCTTGTTCAGCCCCGACAAGTGCTGGAGGGCCAGACGATGAAGTCGTTTTTTGACTTCATCGTCTGGACCGAAGCAACCTCGAGGGGCTAGGCTGCTTGCGCTGGACAATTCTCAAAGTCAAAAATTTTATAATTTCGTAACCTATAAAAAACATGAACTGACTATCATTTAAGGTAGTCAGTTCCTTTATTTGCGAGAAATCGACAGTACGGGATAAGTCTTTTGGCGACATCAAACTCTCTGTTTTTAGCACCAGGCCTCCAATTCACTTCAAATAACCAAAGTTTTTTGTTGTGATCAATACCCACATCAATTCCAAGCTCATCAAATGGATGTTCATACAGCGTGTCAAAATGCGTGGAAAATGAAAGAGCGAATTCCTCCAGAATCCTTCGTATTTTAGAAGAATCTTCGCCAAATTCATCATTTAAAAAAGGAAGTAATTCACCGCGGTAACCCCCACTCGAAATATTGCTAATCAATTTCGAATTCCCACTTATTCGTGGATAAATTAGGGTGTTCTCCCATTCACCATAACCATTCTTGGTAACATGGAGGCGGAAATCATAGGTTAAACCAGAAATCGTTTTACATTCTATAAATGGTTGTATTAAGAATTTTTGTGTTGCTAGGATGTTAGCGATACATGATTCAAATTCATTTTGATAATAATTTTCCGTAAAAGTGCTTTCGATTATTTGAAATAAATCAGCTTGCTTTTTGATAAAAAATATTTTTTTTCCATGATTTCCATTCAATGGTTTCATAACCACTTTAGGATATTTCTCTAAAAACACGATGACATCTTTCGGATTTTTAACATTTCTTGATGGAATTAAATTGCTTGCAAACTTTTCTCCCATTAAGACCTTTTCATATACTTTCATTTTATTTCCAACAGAATGACTTGTAACGATTACCATTTCCTTTAATTTTTTTAAGACTTCTGATTGTTGTTTTGTTTTTGAATTACAGCTATTTATAATAACCGCGGGAAATTCCATTTTTTTTTCAACCCATTTTCCCTTTTCATAAACCCAACCATTTATTTTCATCTTGTCAAAATCGATATTTTCAAAAGAAAAGTAAAAAAAATTGATTCCCTCCATTTTTGCTACTGCTGCAAAAGGATAGGCTTTTTTGACATCCGCGGGATTGTTACGAGTATGGAGCATCCCGATTAAGTTCATTTCACCACATCCTTAAAGAGGTTCTAGGTAAAACTTAATTTCCCTTGCTGCCTTTAAGGCTGCATCTTTTGCTTGCTCCGCTGTACTAGAGGCTGCAATCACATATGCATAACGATTTCCCAGTGAGTAAGGTTTTGTTAAGATGGCCCCTTTTTTGGGCTTAACGTAAACTTCCTTCACTCCTTCATAATTGGAGGCTCGATTTTTACCTGTGACCTTTACTAATCTTCCTTTCGTATTTATCGTTAAAAATTTGGCATATACATGATTCATTTCGGTTTTTTCAACGATAGGTTTCTCCCCTAAATAGAGTTTGATTGTCTCCTTAACCAAATTGATTCCAGTCCCCTCTTGGATAATGCGGTTCATAGCTCCACCAGACATTCTTGGATTAATTTCAATCAACTTCCATTGTCCATTTGAATTTCTCATTTCCAAATGGCAATTCCCATTCATCAATCCAAGTTCATTTATAATGCTGGTAACAGCTGTCTGCAAATTTTCATATTCTGCTTCTTTTAATACCGCTGGGTAAACATAACCGGTAATAATAAAACGCTCACTGTGTAATATTTCTTGTTCAATTACTGCAACAATTGAAATCCTCTTTTTATAAACGATTACTTCAATTAAATACTGTGTACCCTCAAGATATTCCTCCATTAACACTGGAACGCCAGGAAACTTCTTTTCAAAATAATGTAAACTATTTTTAAATTCCTGAATCGTTTTTGCAAGTAGCACATCTTTTGACCCATTTGAAACAGGGGTTTTTAAAATAAGCGGCAATTGGTGTTTATATTGTTCAATATATTCCTGTTCGGTTAGGTTATTTTGTATAACATGGTACACGGGTGAAGTCGGTAGATTCTTCAGACGTGTTCGGAACTTTGTTTTCTCCTCCATAATGGATAGAGCATTTGTTGATAAAGAAGTGAGACCTATTTCTTCGGAAAGCATAGCGGCAAATGAAACGAATGGATCAATAAAA
>DATILZ010000335.1:0-5430 GCA_035475995.1 Hanamia sp.
GGAATGACTTTTCAATTGTTGTTGATTAAGCCGGGGATGCAATTCAAAATTAAGGGCGGTAAACTTATTTTCAGCAGTAGAAACATTAACCGAAGCACATTTAAAATAGTACCCGTTATCCGGCGTTGTTCCATAAAAATTCGCGGCAGAAAGCGTTGCCTGCTTCGCAAAAAGAAATCTTTTTGTGTCAAACTGAGTGGATGAATCTATGAGCACATCTTTCATATTGAGCGACAGCTTATTAAATCCGGTTGTATTATTTTTATCGCCTGTATGCATGGTGAATGTACCATTCTTAACTTCGATTGTATCAATCGAAATCCTTTTCATTTTCTTCATGATCCTTTTATAAATCGTCATTGAATCATTCTTTAGACGAAGCGGTTTATTGTACCATTTTTCCTGATAATATACTTCAATGATGGGTGCGTTAATCAAAATATGCTTCAATGATAAATGATCTTTTGACAACAGATCCTTTATATGAATGCCGTCAATGTGTAATGAAGAGAGCGAAATTTTAAATACGTCATCGGGAAGCGTATGAGACTTGTCCAGATTTTTGATATTTGCACTATCAGGAGTAAGAACTGCACCGGAAATATCTATTGATAAATCTGAAATATGTGGATCAATTTTCACAACTGATAAATCATAAAGGCCGCCGGAAGCATCTTTTACCAATTGCTGAAGTTTGGCAATAAGCGCAGGCCGCAGATCTGCAACAGATTTCGATTTAGAATAATCAGGTTCAAAATCTTTGGCTTTTAAAACTACAAAACGAATATAGAAGTAACCGCCACCTGCAATCAAAATAATGACAATAAATATCAGTGCCAGCTTTTTCATATCTTATCTATCGGATATTTTTTAGTGAAGGTTTCCTGTTTCATTAAGCCCGGTTTTTTCTTTCTATGTAATCTCAGAATAAAGAAAAGTTTATTTTACAGATTCTTTCCGCCGGTTTTAAAGTATAAATGTTGTCAGAAGCACTTTCTTTTATCAAAAAAAATTATTAATAAGATTTAACTGGTTAACTTTTTGTAACTCTTTTTCTTTTTATACACTCTATTTGAATAAATAAACCTTCATGAAAATCCCTTCAAATGCATCAAACACTGTAGGAGCATTTGGTGCAGCCCTCGGCAAAGGTTTGATCGCCGGTTTAGCTGGCACTGCAGCTATCACTCTTTCCCAAACAATAGAAAGAAAAATCACCGGAAAGCCCACAAATTTCGCACCGGGTGATGCCGCTTCAAAGGCATTGGATATTGAGGCTTCTAAAATGGAAGCAAGAAAAAAATTTTCGGATGAGGTAAATTGGGTTTATGGCACTAGCTGGGGATCGGTACGCGGGATGCTGTCACTTATGGGATTAAAAGGATTGCATGCCACGGCCATACATTGGGCCGCAGTTTTTTATACCGCTATTACAATTGAACCGGATTTTGAAGTGGCACCGCCCATAAATGAATGGAGCAAAAAATCCATTGCGATGTTCGCGCTTCATCATGTAATATATGCTGCTACAGCCGGATTGGTCTATGATGCTATTGATAAAAAGAAAATGATTTCCCGGGAAGATCCGGCATTAGCCGGACAGTAACGAATAAAAAATGCAAATCTTTATGCAGTTATCAATTTACCATGTCCAATAATATGAATATACCTCCAGGCGCTCCGGGAATAGAGCCACGATGGACTTCCGGCTCCAAGTCGGGTATTGGTAAATCCATTAATGCTTATTCTGATGTGGCATTTACTATTAGCGAAGGCATTTTGAATGAAGTTTTTTATCCGAGAGAAGATATTGCCTGCATACGGGATATGGAACTATTGGTGACCGATGGGAACCAGTTTTTTTCAGAAGAGAAAAGAGATACCACACATCAGATAAATTGGATGAAAGAAGGTGTTCCTGCTTTTCATATTCTGAACACCTGCAACCAGAACAGGTATTGCATAGAAAAGGAAATTATAGCTGATCCGCTACGTGATACGGTTCTTCAACAAATTATTTTCAAACCATCTTCAAAATATAAATGGAACGAAGCCAATTTATATGTGCTTTTATCGCCCCACATTAATAATCATGGCAGCGGAAATAATGGATGGAAAGGATATTACAATGGAATTCCTATGTTGTTTGCACATCGTGATAATATTACCCTCGCACTTGCCTGTTCTTCTGATTATTTGAAATGTTCTGTAGGATATGCAGGAAGTTCTGACGGATACACTGATCTGAAATTACACCATAAAATGGAGTGGGAATACGAAAAAGCAGATAATGGAAATATTGCGCTTACCGCTCAAATAGATATTTCAAAAAATAAAAAAGTAGTATTGGCAACTGGCTTTGGGAAAACAGCGGATGATGCCGGCAGCCACGCCTTGTCAAGTCTTCTTGATGGATTTGATCTTGCCAGGGAAAGGTATATTTATGAATGGCAGAAGTGGCAAAGATTATTAAAGAATATAAAATCAGGAAGAAATACAGTAGGGCGGAATTTCAGATCAAGCGCTGCAGTATTACGAATCCATGATTCCAAAAAATTTCCCGGTGGAATTATTGCAAGCCTTTCAATACCATGGGGCAATCAAAAAAGTGACGGTGACCTGGGCGGCTACCATCTTGTGTGGCCGAGAGATTTGGCAATGAGTTCCGGCGGCTTTTTGGAATTAGAAACAAAAGATAATTTATTGCGGATTCTGAATTATTTAATGTCAACACAGAAACCAGATGGCTCCTGGACGCAGAATATGTGGCTTGAAGGAGTATCTTACTGGAATGGAATTCAAATGGATCAGGTGGCACTTGCGATCTTATTGGTTAACAGCGCCTACCAGCAGAAATTTCTTAATGAAGAAAGGATGCAACGATATTGGCCAATTGTAAGAAAAGCAATCTTATATCTTAATACAAATGGCCCTTCTACAGAACAAGACAGGTGGGAAGAAGAATCGGGTCTAACACCGTTTACACTTGCTGCGGAAATTGCTGCTTTATTAGCAGGCGCAGGACTTGCAGAAGCAAACAATGAAAAGGAAATTGCAAAATATTGCAGGGAAACCGCTGATTATTGGAACAATAACATTGAAAATTGGCTCTACGTAAAAGATACCAACATATCAAAAGAAATGGGTGTAGAAGGTTATTATATGCGCATCAATCCTTCGGGGCTTTCTGCTAAAGAAGTAAAAGATAAATACATCAATCTCAAAAATCATGAAGGCGATAATGGAAAAATTCTATTAGCGGATTTAATTTGTGTTGATGCGCTTGCGTTGGTAAGATTCGGATTGCGCGACGCAAATGATCCCCGGATTTTAAATACCATCAAAGTAATTGATGCAAAATTAAAAACAGATACACCTTATGGCCCCTGCTGGCACCGTTATACAAAGGATGGATATGGAGAAGATATAAATGGTGATTTTTCTGCAACACGAGGAATTGGAAGGGCATGGCCCTTGCTAACAGGGGAAAGAGGTCATTATGAAATTGCTGCCGGTAATATTGAAGGAGCGAAAAAATTATTAAAGGCAATGGAATTATTTTCTAATAATTCTTTACTTCCTGAACAGATTTGGGATACCACAGACATTCCTGAAAAAGATCTGTTCTTTGGAAAGCATTCCGGCTCGGCAATGCCATTAACGTGGGCACATGCAGAATATATAAAATTATGCAGCTCTATAAAAAGAAAAAAGATTGCTGATATGCCGATGTTTACTCAAGAACGTTACATTAAACAAAAAATAACTTCTCCGTTTGTTATATGGCGTTTTAACCTGCAGCAAAAAGTAATTTCTTATGCAAAAATATTACGTATAGAAGTGAAGGCAGAAGCGGTTGTGCACTGGACAGATAATAACTGGGAAACCTTCAAAGACACAGACACAAAAGACACAACTCTTGGCATTTATGTTGCTGATATTGTTTCTGATAATTTAAAAAGGACTAATATAATATTTACTTTTTTTTGGAAAAAAGAAAAATGCTGGGAGAATAATGATTTTGAAGTGAAAATTGAAAATGGATGAGAGTTATGCCAATGGTTACCACTAGGTTAAAAATTCTATCTTATAAATTTAAAAATTAAGAATCATGGAAACAATCATTCTCAACCCTGCAAAAGTAAATATGGTAAAAAATATTTTGCGGTGCACCTTTGGTATTCTTCCCATTATTACCGGCATTGATAAGTTTTTTGATGTGCTTGTTGACTGGGATAAATACCTTACTCCTTTGGTAAAATACATTCCTTTTTCGCCACACACTTTTATGTTGATTGTTGGGGTAATAGAAATTATCGCCGGCATTATTGTATTAATTATTCCACGTATTGGCGCTTACATTGTGGCTATATGGCTGCTTTGTATTGTAGTTGTTTTAATTCTGGGCGGGTATTTTGATATTGCTGCAAGGGATTTAGTAATGGCAATAAGTGCATTCTGCCTGGGTGAATTATATTCATTTAAACAAAAAGAAAATAAGGAAAAGGTTGTAGTTTAAATGAAAAATCAACCAGTTATAAATTCGGATTTAAGAGTTAATTCTCTTTTAACCGCTCAAGCGGAATAATGACTTTATCATTCTCCTGCTGTTTTCAATCTACAATTACGGGAGTGGAGGAATATTACTTCAGCATATTGTTCAGCCCTTCCTTTTCAAATAATATGCGGCCGATTTTTAAATTTGACCAACCGGGTTTCAATTTATAAGTAAAAGTGGGAGTATCTGCCTTTAATTCACATTCAATAAAACAAGTGTCAACTTTGCCATTATTGATCTCTTCCAATGCCTGTAACTGATGAAGATGAGTGGAAATAAAAAAGTAAGAGTTGGTAAATTTAGTAAGTCCTTTTATCGTTGCCGTACTTATTTCCAGGGCATCTTCAATATTGGTTCCACGGAATAATTCATCAAAAACGGCAAAACATTTTGCCCCTTTCGATGCTTCTTCAACCACATTTTTCAGCGTAATGATTTCTGACATAAAATGGCTGTACCCACTTACAATACTATCTGTAAGATTGATTGCCACCGAAATGTGATCAAAAAACGGAATCACTGCTTTTGTAGCTGGTACCGCAAGTCCTGCATGACCAAGATAAATACAAAGGCTGATGGCCTTCAAAAAAGTGGATTTGCCGGACATATTAGGCCCGGTCAAAAGGATCACATTGCGGGTAGTAGTGATGTCATTCCTGACAGGGTTCTTCAAAAGCGGATGATAAACGGCCTGTATGGAAAATGTAGCAGTTTCAAAGGACGGAAACACAAAGCCATGCCCGACGATGCCTTTACTGACGGAGAGATATGCCTCAAACAAAAACCAGCGTTTCCAAAAAGCCGCCGCCTGGCCATTAGTAACTTTTTCGGTAATAATTCCCATCAGCTCTACAATATGGCTCACTTTTAAG
>DATILZ010000336.1:0-2604 GCA_035475995.1 Hanamia sp.
TGGCTCCTGATCTGCAATTGAACCAGGTGATTTGGAAGTCGGTAAAAGGTGAGGATGCGATAATGCCTCCCCCTAGAAGAAGCGCTTTTGTAATTGCTGAAAAGAAAAAAAAGGATGATGATTAAAGTTGAGTAAGAAAAAAGCACTCGGCAATATTTCTTTGTTTATTAAATCATCAAGTGATTTAAGTCCCGAATGATTACCATGACGGGGAAAAGATGAATCTATAAAATTTGTTCTTTTTCTATGAAACGAATCTTTAAAACTCATAAAACACACACAATGATTTTTAATAAAAAGCATATACTGTTATGCTTCTTCCTGTTTATAACAATAGTAGATGTAACCCGTGTAACTGCTCAGCAGATTGCATCAACCGAAAATAGTATTTCAGTTGATTCAATAATGACGCGAAAAAACTTTCCATTGCTTTCATTATTAGAAAGGAATAAAACTCTAAGGAGGATTGTCAGCAAGGATAATGTCTTACAGAAAATAGAAACAAATCAGCGGAAACAAATTGCAAATGCACTTCAGCAATGCAAAGATATTTCTTGTTATGCCACTCCATTTCAATGGAATCAGCAAGAGATTACAAGCGTGGGAAATGAGATTATCAGGCTTTACAACCGGAATACCGAGTTCAGATTTATAGTAGATTCCTTAAAAAAAGAAGGCTCTTACAATCTATATGCAGCTTTGCCTGATACGGCTTTTCTACGCAATGCCTGGGATGATGCGGCAAAAGGAATTAATTATATCCTGGACGTTTATGTTAAAGGCGAGAAACCAACCTATTCGAAAATCGATGCTATTAGTTTTGAAAAAGGCGACTCTCAATTCAAAGGCGAAGTGTATGATTCCATTCGCTCAGAACTTAAACACAAATCCGCAGAATTATATTTTAATTTATCCCTTAAAATGGCAATGGATGCTTTGGAAATGAACGGCAGAGATGAATCTGTCCGCTATGAGCCATTGAGAAACGGATTAAATGAACGTCCATATTCAACAATAAAAAATAAAGACTGGAAATCTTATAAATACAGTATGATTTTAGTTCCGGGACTCGGCCCGGAAACACCCGGCATTTCTTTAGATCCGGGAGGAGCCAAACGTTGCGAGGAGGCGGCTCAACGTTTTCATAAGGGACTCGCACCCTTTATTGTAGTATCCGGCGGCCATGTTCATCCTAATAAAACGCCTTTTTGTGAAGCTGTTGAAATGAAAAAATATTTGGTCAAAAAGTTGGGAATACCAGACAGCGATGTATTTGTAGAACCCCATGCAAGGCATACTACTACTAACATCCGCAACGTAAGCAGGATGATTTTTAAGTTTGGAATTCCTTCCGATATGCCCGTTTTAATTGTAACAGATTCTTCACAGGATAATTATATTGTAAAAGGAATGGCAAAAACCTCGGTGCGCGATTTAGGTTATTTGCCGTATGATAAAATTAAACAATTAAACGACCAGGAAGTTGAATTTTATCCCACGCGTTTTCTGATGGCGGTTTTGTTTCAGCAGTCCAGTATCCCTTGGGCCATTCCGGAGATATATGTTTTGGATTTCTTGAAAACTCGAGAATATCCCATTGCGCAATGCGGATATGTTCGGCAAGTTGCCAGATATTATACGGCAGGCCTTCCACAGTTTTTGACAACAGTTCATAAGGAATATTTTTCAAGGCATTGTCTAAAGTTGCATGTGCATTTCCTTTAGTCAAAAGATCGGTAAGATTAGAAATGAGAAGATCGTTTTCAGAATTTTGTGTTTGCATTTTTTATATTTTTAAAAAAATTATTTTTCGCAGTGTAACTTTTTATCCTTTTGCATCGTTGCACAACTATCCTTCCAAAAATTTTAAAACAAACGATCATGAAAAAATTAATGATTTCCCTTTTTATGCTGATAAGTATCAGCGCATTTGCACAACCCTGGAAAAATATTACCGGTAATGGAAATGTAAAAAAAGAAACACGCGCCGTTACCAGTTTTACATCCTTATCTTCCCATGGAGCAATAGACGTACAAATTTCTTATGGAAATTCAAACAGTATTGAGGTGCAGGCTGATGAAAATCTGCTTCCGTACATTGAAACAACTGTTGAAGATGGCAAACTGACAATAAAGTCAAAGAAAAATGTAAATCTGAATTCCCGCTCAAAAATTATTGTATCTGTTTCTATGGCAAAAATAAATGGTTTGCAATTAAGTGGCAGTGGCAATATCAATGGAACCGGAAATTTTACTTCTGATGCAAAAACCAATGTAATGGTATCCGGTTCAGGAAATATTAAATTGAATTCAGGCAGTTTCAAAGACCTTGATTTAGGACTTTCAGGCAGCGGTAATATTGATCTCAATAAAGGTACAGCCGATAATATCAGCATTTCCATTAGTGGTAGCGGGAATATTGATTGCAGCGGAATTACCTGCGATAATGTAGATGCAAAAATCAGTGGCAGTGGCAATACAAGAGTCAATGCAAATAAAAGCATTGATGCAATAATAAGTGGCAGCGGAAATGTATATTATAAAGGCACTGCAACAAATATTACCACTAAAATTGTGGGCAGTGGAAAGGCAATAAAAATATAA
>DATILZ010000337.1:0-5138 GCA_035475995.1 Hanamia sp.
TTTAAAAGATTCATTACTTCTCCCATAGAAAGAACTTCTGACGTTGGATGAAGATCTTTATCAAAGCATTGCTCTTTTTCCTTTTCAGTATATTCAGCAAATTTCTGTAGCCATTCTTTGTGTGTTTTCTTTTCGATCAAGTCAGTGAGAATGGGCAATGTTTCCTTGCAATCGCCCCAAACTGGAACCGTTACTTTTACATTTTTATCAATTTCTGAAGGATCAATATCAAGATGAATGATTTTAGCTTGTTTTGCATATTTATCAAGCCTTCCGGTAACACGATCATCGAAACGCATTCCAACAGCAATCAATACATCACAATCATTTGTCAAAACATTCGGCCCATAATTTCCGTGCATCCCAAGCATTCCAACATTCAACGGATGATCAGTAGGTAAAGCACTCAAACCAAGAATGGTCCATGCAGCAGGGAGGCCACCTTTTTCAATAAATGCTTTAAACTCTTTTTCAGCTTCTCCAAGAATTACGCCCTGGCCAAAAATTACAAAAGGCTTTTTCGCTTCATTGATCAATTTTGCCGCTTCTTCAATATATTCTTTCCTCACATTTGGTTTTGGACGATAGCTGCGAACATGATTACAACTTTTATAGCCTCCAAAATCAAATTTTTGAATTTGAGCGTTTTTGGTAATATCGATCAAAACAGGTCCAGGTCTTCCGCTTTTAGCGATATAAAAAGCTTTTGCCAAAACAGAAGGAATTTCTGTTGCATCTGTTATTTGATAATTCCATTTGGTAACCGGAGTGGTAATATTTACAACATCTGTTTCCTGGAATGCATCCGTACCAAGAAGATGCGCAAAAACCTGTCCGGTGATACAAACGAGTGGAGTACTGTCAATCATTGCATCAGCAAGGCCGGTAACCAGATTGGTAGCGCCCGGACCGCTAGTTGCAAACACGACACCAACTTCTCCGGAAGTTCTTGCAAATCCTTGTGCTGCATGAATGGAGCCTTGTTCATGACGTGTCAGAATATGTTCGATTTTATCATTATAATCATATAATGCATCATAAATAGGCATAATGGCACCACCAGGATAACCGAAAACAGTTTTTACATTTTCCGCAATTAGAATTTCCAGTACAGCTACTGAACCCGAAACGTTGGTTGTAGTTTTCGACGTTATTTTTTTTTCTTCTTTTGTTATTTCAAGAGTTTCCATAACTAAGTTTTTTAATTTTTTGAATCTTTGAATTTTAGATTTTCGTCAGTAACGCAACCTTCCGCAGCGCTACTTACACAATGAGCATATTTATATAAAATTCCTTTTGTGGCTTTTAATTCAGGCTGATTCCATTTTGCTCTTCTTTCATCAATGATTTCTTTACTTACTTTTAAATTAAGTGTATTGGCTATCGCATCAATTTCAATAACATCTTCATCTTCAACAAGACCAAGCAGGCCCCCATCAAAAGCCTCGGGAGTAATGTGTCCGACGACAAAACCATGTGTTCCGCCACTAAATCTTCCATCAGTAATTAAGGCAACGCTTTTCCCTAAACCTGCTCCGATCAATGCTGATGTAGGTTTCAGCATTTCCGGCATTCCAGGTGCACCGCGCGGACCAACATATTTGATCACGACCACATCGCCATGTTTTATTTTCCCTGAATTAATTCCTTCAATCAAATGATGCTCCCCATTAAAAACTCTTGCGGGGCCAGAAAATTTTTCACCTTCTTTCCCGGTTATCTTTGCAACACTTCCTCCTTCAGCAAGATTGCCATAAAGGATTTGTAAATGACCGGTTTTTTTAATTGGATCTTTTAAAGAATGAATTATATCCTGCTGATCAAAATCAAGGTCAGGAACATTTTCTAAATTTTCCGCAATGGTTTTACCGGTTACGGTAAGGCAATCACCATGCAATAAATTTTCTTTCAGTAAATATTTCATCACTGCAGGTATACCTCCATATTGATGCAAGTCCTGCCATAAATATTTTCCACTCGGCTTAAAATCACCAAGCATCGGGATTTTATCGCTTATCTTTTGAAAATCATCTTGTGTTAGTTTCACATCCACGCTTTTTGCCATGGCTATCAAATGCAGTACAGCATTGGTAGATCCGCCTAAAATCATAACGGTAGTAACCGCATTTTCAAATGCTTTCCTTGTCATAATATCCCTGGGCTTAATATCTTTTTCCAATAGAAGCTTAATGGCTTCTCCTGCATGAAGGCATTCATTTTTTTTGTCTTCGCTCAAAGCCGGATTAGAAGAAGAAAACGGCAAACTCATTCCCAATGCTTCGATAGCCGCCGCCATCGTATTAGCTGTGTATATGCCTCCACATGCGCCTGCTCCGGGACACGAATGGCGGACTATATTTTTAAAATCTTCAGGTGTAATATCACCCGCAATTTTATGCCCCAATGCTTCAAATGCAGAAACAATATTTAAATCCTGTCCTTTGTAATGTCCCGGTGCAATTGTGCCTCCATAAACCATTATGGCAGGACGGTTTAATCTTCCCATCGCTATTAGCGAACCAGGCATATTTTTATCACATCCAGGTAGTGCAATCAATCCGTCATAATATTGTGCGCCACAAACAGTTTCAATGGAATCAGCAATAACATCGCGACTTACCAATGAATAACGCATTCCATCTTTACCATTGCTCATGCCATCACTTACACCGATTGTATTAAAGATCAACCCAATCAAATCCTGTTTCAATACTCCTTCTTTTACCAATTTTGCCAAATCGTTCAGGTGCATATTGCAGGTATTTCCTTCATATCCCATGCTTACAATTCCTACCTGCGCTTTTTTCAAATCATCATCTGTAAAACCGATCCCGTAATACATCGCTTGCGCGCCGGGCTGTGTTTCGTCCTGTGTAAGCGTTTTACTATATTTATTTGTTTCTGGGTTTTTTAAATTATCGCTCATTTTTTAAATTGAAATCTTAATTATTTGTTTGTTTACTGTACAATTCTTAGTTCTTAATTAATTTACTGTTTCTAATTTTTCTTGCTTCATCTTTTCTGTCACAAGATTTTTATATTCTCTCTGAATCACACTGCCAAGAGAATCTTTCCATTCTTTTCTAAATAATATTGTATCAAGCGAAGCAATTCCAATTACTTCAGCGGCAGTCCCACAAAAAAAAGCGCTATCTGCACCATGTACTTCAGCAAGCGTTATATTTTTTTCAACTGTGTGAATACCAAGCTGTGTGCATATTTCAAGAATAGTGGCTCTTGTAATTCCCGGTAAAATATTTCCTGTTTGAGGCGTATATAACGTATTATTTTTCTCTACAAAAAAATTGGCTCCAGGCGCTTCGGCTACAAAACCTTTCATATCTTTTAACAACGCTTCATCATAACCTTTTGCTTTTGCTTCCTGCGATGCAAGAATAGAATTTACATAATGTCCCGTTGCTTTTGCTTCTATCTTAAAACCTTTCGGATTAGGCCTTTCAAAAGAAGATGTCATCACACTTAATAATTCATCACCAAGAAAAGGTTTCATTTCCCATGCCTCAATGGCAATAAAAGATTTACTATTCCTTACAAAACTCATATTAGCCGGAGCATATACCAATGGCCTGATATAGGCATCTTGCAATTGATTTAATTTTAAAATTTCGTAGGTAGCTTTTATCAACTCTTCATTGCTCCAACTGTAAGGAATGTTCAGCGCATCTGCAGAATTTTTTAATCTGTCAAAATGTGCTTCTTCTTTAAAAATTTTCGTTTTCCCTTCAGCTGTTTTATAGGACCGGATTCCTTCAAACACTCCATAGCCGTAGTGTAGTGTTTGTCCATACAAATCAATTTTTGCTTCCGTAGCTTTTACGATTTCTCCGTTTAGGAAAATAAAAGTGTTGTCATTGTAATACATAAAATCTGTTTTGAAAAGGGTTTAAATAAAAAAAACCCGCTTCTTTTGGAGGCGGGCTATTTTTAAAAAATTATTATTTTAAATAGTGATTCCACCTCCGTTCAAGGGTATAATAATGACGATGACAGCAATAATAATTACTGCAGAAATTTGAATGCCATTAAATAATTTGCCTTTCAACATTGGTGAAAATTGTTTGGCAAACTTAGCATACCCTTTTAAAAAAACAAAGAACTTTTTTTAAGATTGTCAACTTTCTAAAAGCTGGTAACCTTATTTTTTTTTATTAAATAATTGTTGCCTGACCCAAAGCCATATTCCTGATGTTCGAATGTTCGGGAATATCATTGCTGATGTAATTACTTACCAATTCTCCGATTGTCGAAGTGAAATAAGAATTTACAGGGTCGATATCTTTTGTTACAAAACCATTATTCAATGTCCAGTCAACCGCATCCCTGATGGCTTTTGCTTCTTCACTCAATCCAAAATATTCCATCATTAATGCGCCAGATAAAATAGAGCCAACCGGATTGGCAATATCTTTTCCTGCAGCTTGCGGATAAGAGCCATGAATCGGTTCAAACAATGCATTCACTTCTCCGATTGATGATGAAGGAAGTAATCCAAGTGAGCCACTTATCACGCTTGCCTCATCACTCAAAATGTCGCCAAACATATTCTCTGTAAGGATTACATCGAATTGCTTTGGATTGACAATGATCTGCATAGATGCATTATCAACATACATGTAATCCACTTTTACATCCGGATATTTTTTTGAAATTTCCTGGATATTTTTTCTCCAGAGCCTGGATGTTTCCAACACATTTGCTTTGTCAACCAGCGTTAATTTTTTCTTTCTTTTTTGTGCTGCCGCAAAAGCCAGGTGAGCGATTCTGCTTATTTCTTCATTATTATAAATACATAGATCCGAAGCTTCCGTTCCTGCTTCATTCAATTCTTTTTTCCCAAAATAAATACCACCAGTCAGTTCCCGATAAATGATAAAATCTACTCCAATCAATTGTTTTTCTTTTAAAGGAGAAAGATGATGCAAAGATTTGTAGGTTGATACCGGGCGAATGTTTGCAAATAGTTGTAATTCTTTTCTCAATTTCAACAAACCCTGTTCTGGCCTCACTTTTAAAGAAGGATTGTTGTCATATTTTGGAAGCCCGATTGCACCCAGTAAGACCGCATCGCTTTTATGGCAACTGTCTATTGTTTCCTGCGGCAGCGGTTCACCGGTTTT
>DATILZ010000338.1:0-12100 GCA_035475995.1 Hanamia sp.
TCAATCAATTGGTAAGCGATTTATTGAACTCTACACGTGTAGCTGAACTGACTTTTGCTGAAGCCTCTATCAATAAAATATTGGACGCGACGATTGAATTGGCTCGCGACAGGATTGAACTGAACCAAATAAAAGTCATAAAAAATTATGACGCAAAGCTTTGTCCTATTTCTGTTGATATTGAAAAAATTAAAATCGCATTTTTAAATATTATTGTAAATGCTGTAGAAGCAATGGATCAAAATGGAATCTTAAAGATCTACAGTGAAAATCAGGATGGCCACTGCCTGGTAAGGATTTCAGACAATGGAAGAGGAATGACAAAATCTGAATTGGATCGTTTATTTGAGCCTTATTTTACCACCAAACAAAAAGGAAATGGCCTGGGACTTGCCAATTCTCAAAATATCATTTTAGGACATAAAGGAAATATTACCGCAGAAAGTGAATATGGAAAAGGCACTACTTTTACAATTACTTTTTAAAAAAATCTCCACCATTATTTTTGAATTAATCTTTTTCTTCGCGGCGATCTCAATTTTGAAAGTTTCTGCAGTTTCTTATATATCCGGTTTTGCTGCGCATCTGCTGTATCAGCGCCCATCAGCATTCCCCATGGTTTCAAACTATCTATCTGATCGCAGAGTATTTTAATAAATGCAATAGCGGGCACAGACAAAAATAATCCTGAAATACCAGTGAGAGCACCGCCAATAACCACACCCAAAACAGAGATAAGTACATTTATTCTAAGCCTGGACGAAACAATATTTGGCATCAAAATATTTACATCAAGCATGTGAATGCCATAAAAGATTACAACGATCCAAATTACATCACTGGTATTTGCAGAAGTAGTGAGTGTAACCACTACAGTAAAAAGAGTAGCCGTGAACATTCCGAGGTACGGAATAATATTTAACACCGCTGATAATACCCCAAAGAAAATCGCATACTTGATTCCTAAAATTAAAAGGCCGATCGAATTTGAAAAAGCTACCACAGACATTTCGATCACAATCCCAATCATATAATTCCGAATCATCAGCCTTGATTTGATAATTACATTTTGCACATCTTCTTTTAATTCTTTTTTGAAAATCGCGAATAAAAAATTGCGGATGTGAATGCGGTAATACAATAACAGGAAAGAATAAATGGGCATCAATATCAACAGCATCAACGCTTCGGAAATGGAAAAAAATGTACTGCGGATATAGCCGGTGCCCGTTGCTCTTAATTTATCCGCCTGTTGTGCAAGATATTGGTTCTGTTCGCTTACGGAAATATGCAGGCGATTTTTTATCCAATTTTGAACGGCAATAAAATGTTCATTCAAATGCTGCTTTATTGAGGGGACATCATTCACGAAAATTGAGATCTGGTTGCTCAGCAAATAAATAATAATCGCAACAAAACCTGTTGCACACAACAAGGCGATGATAATGGACAAAATCCGTCCGATCTTTTTAGATTCTAAAAAAATCACTACCGGCAAAAGAAGCATAGCGAGCAAAACTGCAAATGCAAAGGGAATCAGAATACTTTGTGAAACGTAAATAAAATAGCAAATAAAAAAAATGACCAGGAACTGAAATCCTAATTTTACATACAATGGCCAGCGGTCATAAAGTTTCATTTACAATTGTTAATTACAGATAAAAACCTCATACAAAAATGAATGAGGTTTTAGTTTGAAGTTATTAATAAAAATAAATCAAAGGCTTTGAATCCAGTTGATGACCTGGTCTTTTGTTTTTCCTAGTTTTTGTTGCAAACGGCCTACTAATTCATCATCTTTTCCTTCTTCATGTTTTAAATCATCATCTGTAAGATCACCATACGCCTTTTTCATTTTACCTTTGAGTTCATTCCAATTCCCGTTTAATTTTAATTTCCAGTCTTCCATAATTATAAAGTTTTTCTGTTTAAAAAATCAGGCAGCGCCCCTGATAATTCTTAATAAAACCAGGATCACCGCGATTACCAATAAAATATAAATGAGACCGCCTGCATTCCATACAAACAGTCCGAGCAGCCAACCTATTACCAGGATCACTGCGATAACATACAATAGATTTCCCATTTTGTTTTATGATTTAAGATTAAAAAAATAGAGTGTGAAAAGCTTCACAGGCAGTAAATCAACAAATATTCGGGATTCCTGTTTGTAAATGTCATGCCCTTCTGATGATTCCTAAAATAATTGCGATGACAGCAATTACCAACAGAATATGGATCAAACCACCTGATACATGATAAACCAAAAAGGAGATCACCCAGATAATTATCAGAATTACTGCGATGATGTATAAAAGACTTCTCATTTTTAAAGGTTTTAAATTTGAAAAATTTGATTGCCACATTTGTATCATTCAAAACTTTGCCAAATTATTTTATTAGGGCAAAACTGTTCAAATGCTATAAGATAGTGTATAATGAAGCATTTATAAATAGCATTACTGTATATGCTTGGGGAAATACCTCTACGAAATGAGCATTATTTTAATGTTTTAACGTCATTTTTTCACGAAGAATTTATTAATTGTTTTGTGAACTTTCCATCTTTTTTAAAAAAATTTATGGCATTATTCTTTCTCTTTTTCACGAATTTTAAAAGAACAAAAACGTGAAAAACGTTTATAAAAAAAGGAGCTAAATTGTTTTCTATTAACTTTGTTTAGATGCACTTCAAAAAAAATTTTTCAAACGTTTCTTTAATCATTAAAGACGTATTTAAAGAATTTTCTGCAGATAATATTGTAAAATACAGCGCTTCCCTCGCTTATTACACCGTTTTTTCTATCGCTCCTTTATTGGTGGTCATTACCACATTGTTTGGCTTTCTTTTTGGCCGTGAAGCAATGCAGGGACAGGTATATGAACAACTCAACAAATTGGTGGGAAGCCGCGCTGCTATTCAAATACAGGACATTATTAAAAACATCCACCTCAGTGGAAATAATTTTTTTGCCACAGTTGTAAGCCTGGTAATTTTATTTGTCGGAGCCACCAGTATTTTTGGTGAAATACAGGATTCGATCAATAAAATCTGGGGGTTGCGGATAAAGCCACATAAAGTATGGTGGAAATTAATTCTGACGCGCCTGCTTTCCTTTTCACTGATACTGAGCATCGGCATTATCATGATCGTATCTCTTTTATTGAATGCTGTAGTTGCAGCTTTTGGAAAATTTATAGGAAGATTTATTGCTAATTACAGCCTCTATTTTATCGAGATTTCTGATGCCATTCTTTCATTTATTGTTGCTGCTTTTTTCTTTAGCCTCATCTTTAAAATTTTGCCTGATGCGAAGATCCGCTGGCGAGATGTTTTATTCGGCGGATTCATTACCGCATTGTTTTTTACGTTAGGAAAATTAGGCATTGGTTATTATTTGGGAAAAAGTAAATTTACTTCCGTATACGGCGCAGCCGGTTCTATTATTATTTTGATGGTCTGGGTTTATTATAGTTCAATTATTTTATACCTTGGTGCTGAATTTACAAAAGTTTATGCTAAATTGTATGGCAAAAATATTTTACCAAATGAATATGCGGAATGGGTAAGAACAGAAAAAAAAACAGTTGCTGCCCCCGAATTAAAAAACAAAGATTTAAGTTAACTTTGAACGCTTTTAATTTCTTTCTATAGCTATGAATAAAAAAATATTGATTATTGATGATGACTTCGATATGTGTGCTCTGCTGAGCCGGTTTTTAAATAAAAAAGGCTATGAAACAGAAGTAGCACACAACGGAGCAAAAGGGCTTGCAAAATTTAATGAATTTCATTTTGACATTGTACTTTGCGATTATCGCTTGGGCGATAAAGACGGGAAAGATGTATTGATGAAAATCAAAGAAGCAAAACCTAAAACTATCGTAATTATTATCACCGGCTATTCTGATATTAAAACTGCTGTAGATGTAATCAAAATGGGTGCCTTTGATTATATTACCAAACCCCTGATCCCCGATGAGGTAATCAATGTAATAGAAAAAGCAGTTGCCAATCCTGTGGTTGAAACAGCAACTCCTGCTTCTAAACCGGCACCAACAACCCAGAAAAAAAGAATTTATGAATTATCATTAAATAACGAATACCTGATAGGCCAGGATGGAGAAACAGCAAAAATATATCGCCAGATAGAGATTGTAGCGCCTACCAATTACAGTGTCATTTTATATGGCGAAAGTGGTACCGGAAAAGAAGTGATCGCCAAAACAATTCATGAGGCAAGTAACCGTAAAGGGCGTCCGTTCGTTGCCATGGATTGTGGTACGCTTTCAAAAGAATTATCCGGCAGTGAATTATTTGGTCATGTAAAAGGTGCTTTTACCGGTGCAGTTACCGATAAAGAAGGGCATTTTGAAATGGCCAATGGGGGCACTTTATTTTTAGATGAAGTTTCTAATTTACCGAAAGATGTGCAGGCATCTTTGCTGCGCGTAATCCAGGAAAGAAAATACAAAAGAGTAGGTGGCACAAAAGAAATGGATGTTGATGTAAGAATTATCGTGGCTTCAAATGAAAATCTGCAGGAAGCGTATCAGAGAGGAAAATTCCGTGAAGATCTTTATCACCGGTTCAATGAATTTTCTATCAATTTGCCCGCATTGCGCGACCGTAAAGGTGACATACCTCTTTTCGCACAATTTTTCCTCGATAGAACGAATGCAGAATTGCAAAAAAATATAGAAGGATATGATGAAGATGTGGAAGAAATGTTTTTAAATTATTTGTGGCCCGGAAATTTGAGAGAATTCAGAAACGTAGTTCGGCGTGCAGTTTTACTCACTCCAGAAGGAAAAATTAACTCAAAAGTATTGCCATGGGAAATTACACAATCACTCATCCGGAATGAAGTTCATACTAATGGAAATGAAAGTTTGCAGACAATGTCCAATGCGCAACATAAAGATGTGGATTTAAAAGATGCTGCCGCAAAAGCAGAATATGAAACCATCATGAGTGTTTTAAAAGAAGTAAATTTTAATAAAACAAAAGCTGCGGAAATTTTAAAAATTGACCGCAAAACATTGTATAATAAAATTAAAATTTACGAATCATTATAAAAAAAAATTTAAAGGACACACATTTTTTCCCGCCTCATTTTTTGATAAATCCGGTTTAAAAATTTTAAACCGGATTTTTTTATAAAAGTATTTTAAATCTTTCTCTGAATCTGAATAAGAATCAACACTAGATTTAAACAGAGCATGAAAAATTAAAAAAAAATGAATTGATGTTATTTGTTGCTTTACTGCCTGCCTTAATTGAACTGTAACTTCTTTTTGTTTATAACTTCGCTTTCCGTATATTACATGTATGCGGCCAAAGCTTAAAAATATATTGATGAATGAACTGTTTGTAAAACGATTTTTTATTTTTTTAGGGATAACATTTTTGCTTCCTTCTTTTTCATTTTCACAAAAAGTAATTTCAATAAATGTGAATGAAGGTATTAATCCTTCCACTGCAGAATTTATTCATCAGGGAATCAAAAAAGCGGAGAAAGAAAATGCCGAATGCCTCATTATTAATTTGAATACGCCAGGTGGTTTATTAACTTCTACCCGCGAAATTGTTACCAATATCATGCAATCGCCTGTGCCGGTAATTGTTTATGTCTCTCCCACCGGCGCTCATGCTGGTTCTGCAGGCGTGTTTATTACATTATCTGCAAATATTGCCGCAATGGCTCCCGGCACTAATATCGGCGCGGCTCATCCTGTAGATCTGCAGGGCAAATCCGATGCAGTAATGAATGAAAAAGTAGTGAATGATGCGGCCGCATTTTTAAGAACGATTGCAGAGAAAAGAGCCCGGAATGTACAGTGGGCTGAAGATGCGGTGAGAAATAGTGTTGCGATTACTGAGCAGGAAGCCTTAGACAAAAAAGTTATTAATATCATTGCAATTAATGAAAAAGATTTATTAACCCAGGTTGATGGAAAGCAAATTCAATTGGAAAGTGGTTCGAAAATTTTACATACAAAAAATGCAACGGTTGAAACTTTAGAAATGGGCTTCTTTCAAAAAGTTTTGAGCAGGATAAGTGACCCGAATATCGCTTATATTATTATGATGCTTGGATTTTACGGGCTTCTGTTTGAATTGTTTAGTCCAGGCGCCATTTTTCCCGGAATTATCGGAGTCATTTGTTTGATCCTTGCGTTTTATTCAATGAGTTCGATGCCGGTAAATTATGCAGGATTAGCCCTGATCATTTTTGGGATCATTCTTTTCTTATTGGAAGTAAAAGTGATCAGCCATGGTATGTTAGCGATCGGAGGAACGTTGTCTGTCCTGCTGGGTTCCATGATATTATTCAGAAGCAGTCCGGTTGAAAATTTCGTCTCTTTATCCTGGTCTGTAATCTTTTCTGTTACTGCTTTTTCTGTCTTATTTTTTCTTTTTATAGTAACGATGGGACTCAGAGCGCAAAGAGCAAAACCAGTGTCCGGAGAAAATGCAATGATTGGACAAACGGCTCTAACGCTTACTCCTCTTGACCCGCGAGGTCAAGTAAGCCTAATGGGCGAAATCTGGAGCGCCGTTGCCCTTTCACAAAAAATAGATTCAAATCAAAAAGTGATTGTAAAAGAAATAAATGAACTTACATTATACGTTCAGTCCGCTGATGAAAACATAAACATTTAAGAAACCAATTAATCAATTTAAAAAAAAACTAAAACATGCAACAATTTCCCATTGGCCTTCCGATTATCATTATAATTATTTTTATTCTTTATATTCTTGCGAGCTCTATTCGTATTCTTCGTGAGTATGAAAGAGGCGTTATCTTTCGTTTGGGACGGGTTTTAGACGGAGGCGTGAAAGGCCCCGGACTTATTCTTCTCATTCCAATTATTGACAAAATGGTGAAAGTAAGTTTGCGCACCGTGGTGATGGATGTGCCGCCACAAGATGTAATCACCCAGGATAACGTTTCTATAAAAGTAAATGCAGTAATTTATTTCCGGGTTATTGACCCGCAAAAAGCGATCATCGAAATTGAAAATTACCTGGTGGGTACTTCACAGCTTTCTCAAACAACTCTCAGAAGTGTTTTGGGACAATCTGAATTGGATGAACTTCTTTCTCAAAGAGAAAAAATCAATATCAAATTGCAACATATTATTGATCAGCAAACAGAACCATGGGGTGTAAAAGTGACGCATGTAGAAGTAAAACAGATAGACCTTCCACAGGAAATGCAGCGTGCAATGGCCAAGCAAGCAGAAGCAGAAAGAGAAAGAAGAGCAAAAGTGATTTCTGCAGAAGGAGAATTTCAGGCTTCACAAAGATTGAGTGATGCAGCAAAAATATTGAGCGAACAACCGAGTGCATTGACTTTGCGCTATCTGCAAACCCTTCGCGAAATAGCTACTGAAAATAATTCAACTACGATTTTCCCTATTCCGATTGATTTCTTAAAACCATTTATGAAAACGCTTTCAGAAACTCAGCAGAATAAAAGCGGCACGCCTGTGACAATTACTAATCCGGAAAATCAATAACTTATTTTGTTTTTGGCATTAATTGTGAACTAAAGTCTTATGGTTTTAAGGTTGCCAATTTTAAAAAAGTTGGCAATCTTAAAACCTTTTTAAATATTTATATTTAGCATGAAACAAATTGAAATAGGAACTTTAAAATATGAAGACTTCCAGGAATTGCTGGTAGCAATGAAAGCTGCCTATCCACGATGGAATGGAAATTTCTGGAGCCTGGAAACAATAAAAAAACTGATTGATAAATTTCCGGAAGGACAAATCGTGATAAAAGTAGATGGTGTGGTAGTTGGTTGTGCGCTTTCTATTATTGTAAATTATAATCGTTTTGGAGATACACATACTTACAAACAAATTACCGGCAATTATACTTTCAGTACCCATGATCCTGAAAATGGAGATGTACTTTATGGAATAGAAATTTTTATTCATCCTGATTACCGTGGGTTGCGGCTTGGAAGACGGTTATACGATGCGCGTAAAGAACTATGCGAACAATTAAATTTACGCGCCATTATTTTTGGCGGAAGAATTCCGGAGTATCACAAATATGCTGATACACTGTCGCCCAAAGAATATATTCAAAAAGTAAAGCGGAAAGAAATTTATGACCCGGTACTTTCATTTCAGCTTGCAAATGATTTTCATGTAAAAAAAGTATTGAAAAACTACATGCCTGAAGACGTTCAAAGCAAAGAATTTGCGACTTTATTGCAATGGGATAATGTGTATTATACCAGCGAAGCAAAAACGTTATTCAATGCCAAAACATACGTTCGCCTGGGATTAATTCAATGGCAAATGCGTCCTTATAAAAACATGGATGAAATGTTTACCCAGGTAGAATTTTTTATAGATTCTATCTCTGCATACAAAAGTGATTTCGCTTTATTGCCCGAGCTTTTTAACGGGCCGCTGCTCGCCGAATTTAATGAAATGTCTGAAGCTGAGGCTATGCGTGCATTGGCAAAATATACTCCTGATTTCAGAAAACGCTTTCGGGAACTGGCAATAAAATACAATGTAAATATTATCACCGGAAGTGTGCCAAGCATCGAAGGTAACGCTTTAAAAAATGTAGGTTATTTGTGTCATCGGAATGGAAATATTGATCAATATGAAAAGATCCATATCACACCTGATGAAGCAAAATTTTGGGGAATCCGCGGCGGCGAAACATTAAAAGTATATGAGACTGATGCCGGAAAGATCGGAATCCTTATTTGTTATGATGTAGAGTTTCCCGAATTGCCCAGATTACTTGCTGATCAGGGAATGCAAATATTATTTGTACCATTTCTAACCGACACACAAAATGCGTACAATCGTGTCCGTTATTGTGCCCAGGCACGCGCGATAGAAAACGAATGTTTTGTGGCGATTACCGGTTGCATTGGCAATCTTCCAAAGGTGGAAAATATGGATATTCAATATTCGCAATCCGCTGTTTTTACTCCCTGTGATTTTGCTTTTCCATCAAACGGTATTAAAAGTGAAGCGACTGCAAATACAGAAATGATCCTGATTGCAGATGTTGATCTTTCCCTTTTGCACGAATTACACACTTATGGTAGTGTACGAAATCTAAAAGACAGAAGAACTGATTTTTATGAGCTAATTCTGAAAGGACAGTCTTCGATTTAATCATTGGTCTTACCGGTCA
Organism: Hanamia sp.; assembly: GCA_035475995.1. Taxonomy (GTDB): domain Bacteria; phylum Bacteroidota; class Bacteroidia; order Chitinophagales; family Chitinophagaceae; genus Ginsengibacter. Next base: position 9,185 of record DATILZ010000338.1, read on the forward strand.
AACTCTTATTCTTTCCTCTATTTCTTTGGCTTTATTCTTGTAATTTTTTTAAACTCATCTGTATTAAAAAATTATGGAGGTAAATCAAAATCAAAAGGCAGAGATTTCCAGGAAAGCAGATAAAATCAAAAAGAAATTTTCCTTTATCTGGCTCGGAACCTATATTACTGTTGCATTGATTTCGATGGCGTCATACATTCTTTCCCGCCTTCACGTTTTTGATCTTTTGGGAGAATACAGGTTAATGCTTCAGAAACTTTCTTTGGGGATATTTTTTGCCGTACTTATTTTATCCATTGCAAAGCTGATCGAAATAGGCATTCATAAAAGATCGAAAGGAAAATATAAGCGTTACAATTTAATTCAATTAACCAATTTGCTAAGCATCATTGCCGTAGCCATTCTTATTGTTTCATTTTTGTTTGCCAACTGGTATGCTGCAGCAGTTTCATTAGGATTAATTTCGCTTATTTTAGGTTTCGCTTTACAAACTCCCATCTCATCTTTTATTGGCTGGATTTATATCATCATTCGAAATCCATACCGCATCGGCGATCGTATAGAAATCAATAGTTTCAAGGGCGATGTAATTGAAATTGGTTACGTTGACACTACGCTCTGGGAATTTGCAGGCGATTATCTTACCAATGATCTTCCAAGTGGAAGACTAATTCGTTTTCCAAATAGCCTGGTACTTCAATCTGCGGTTTTTAATTATTCGTGGGAGAATTTTAAATTTATCTGGAATGAAATTCCTTTTCATGTGGCTTATGAAAGCGATCTGGATTTTGTTGAAAAAACAATAAAAAAAGTAACATCAGCAGAATTAGGACCGCAAATGTCAGACAGAATTACGCAACTAAAAGAGATGGTAAAAGATTCACCAATAAATGAAATGGAGATCAAAGAATATCCTTATGTTAGTTTTCGTATCAATGATAATACCTGGGTAGAAGTAACGGTAACATATCTTGTACCACCGAGAAAAGCAGCTACAATTCGTACTGAAATTATCCGTAATATTCTTGTTGAATTTAATAAGGCGTCTGATAAAGTTTTATTTCCAAATGGCAATTCGAGGTAGTGGTTTAATTATAAGATCATCATTTTTTGAATTGATGCTTACAAAAAGTTGAATCTCAATATCACAGATTCAATTGATGTCATCCAGAGAATGCCTACTCATAGATCAGAGCTTAGAAGTATATCGTAGATGCGGGCATCAAGGCTAAAAAAAGTGCAAAATGAATATTGATAAAGCCAACGCATCTTTTTTTAAAAGTGAATAAGTACTTTCAAAAAAGGCGATCTTAATCTTTCCCCTTATTTTTGCCAAAATTTTTTATTATGGAAACTCTGCGGGTATTACACAATCTGATTCGCTGGTTAATATTAATATTTGCTTTCTGGACTGTAATCAGTGCCATTAATGGCTTAGCTTCAAAAAGACCTTATTCGAATTCAGATAACCGGAGCAATCTTTTCTTTATGATTGCTATGGATATTCAACTGTTGATCGGGCTGATATTGTATTTTACCAACGGATGGTTTGATAGTTTAAAACACATTGGGGAAAGCATGAAAGATCCGATGGTGAGATTTTTTACCATAGAACATTCTGTAATGATGATTATTGCATGGATACTGGTTCACGCGGGAAGGATTTCAGTAAAAAAAGCAACAACACCAAGGGCAAAATTTAAAAAGACTTTGTTATTTTTTGGTATCGCCTTGCTGATCATACTAATTGCCATACCGTGGCCGTTTAGAGAAGCAGTGGCAAGGCCATGGTTCAGGTGGTTTTGATTTTGATTGATTATTATTTATGCGATTATTAAATTATTGAATTATTGGATTATTGAATTATTAAATGGAAGTTATCACTAAACAACCTAAACAATCTAAACTATTCTAATGTAATCTAAACCAATCTAAACTATTCTAAACTATCTAAACCATCTAAACCATTCTATTTCTAAAACCACTCTAAACTTTTCTAAAAAAAGTTCCTCATAAACCGGACAAAATAAATGACAGTATCAAAAGAAGAAAGACCGATAATATTAGTAACAAATGATGATGGAATTACAGCGCCTGGTATACACAATTTAGTAAATGCGGTAAAAGATCTGGGCGATGTAGTAGTGGTAGCACCTGATAAACCTCAAAGTGGAATGGGGCATGCGATCACGATTGGAGTTCCTTTAAGATTAAATAAAGTAAACGATCTTTTTGAAGGCGCAGAAGCATGGCAAACCAACGGAACACCGGTCGATTGCGTTAAACTTGCTGTTGATAAAATTCTGCATAGAAAGCCGGATATATGTTTGAGCGGCATCAATCATGGCGCCAATCATTCTATCAATGTAATTTATTCAGGCACCATGAGTGCTGCGATGGAAGCATCCATTGAAAGCATTCCTTCTATTGGATTTTCATTGCTCGATTACAGTATTGAGGCCGATTTCAGCGCCGCAAAATTTTATGTGCATAAAATAGTAGAGAGTGTGATGAAATTAAAACGGGACAAACATTTTTTGTTAAATGTAAATATTCCGGCAGTGCCGCTTGATCTGATGAATGGGATAAAAGTTTGTAAGCAGGCCTACGCTAAATATGATGAAGATTTTGATGAGCGTCTTGATCCGCACGGAAGAAAATACTATTGGCTTACGGGTGAATTTAAAAATTTTGACACAGGCGATGATACCGATGTTTGGGCATTAGAGCATAATTATGTGAGTGTCGTTCCGGTGCATTTTGATCTTACCAATTATAAATTAAAAAAAGAACTGGAACAAAACTGGGATATTTTATGATTTTCAAAAAAGACAATTTTATTTTTGGCGCGGCACTCGGATTTATTGCACCAATGATCGGCTTCCTGGTTTATAAACTAATAAAATTTAAAGGACT
>DATILZ010000339.1:0-4696 GCA_035475995.1 Hanamia sp.
GTTAAAACTTTCTTTGTGATCGGATAATCCAATCCAAGTTTGCGGTTGATTTTATAGCGACCTACTTCACCCAGATCATAACGTTTATCACTAAAGAATAATTTATCAATAATTCCACGTGCTGTTTCATCATCGGGAGCATCAGCGCCGCGCAACTGGCGGTAAATATGCTGGACTGCTTCTATCTCACTATTGGAAGTATCTTTATTTAATGTATTATAAATGATCGCATAATCCCCACTCACTTCTTCACGCTGAATAAATACGCTTTTCACCTCTAATTCGAGGATCATAGCAATATTATCTTCATCGAGAATTGTATCTCTTTCCAAAACAATTTCATTTCTTTCGAGGCTTACCACTTCACCGGTATCTTCATCCACAAAATCTTCTACCCAGGTACGCAGAACTCTTGCTGCCAAACGTTTTCCAAGATTAGCATGCAATGTTTTTTTATCTGCTTTTACTTCTTCTGCCATTCCAAAAAGCTCGAGAATATCTTTATCAGTTTCATAACCGATAGAGCGGAGCAAAGTTGTAACAGGGAATTTTTTCTTACGGTCAATATATGCATACATTACATTATTAATGTCTGTTGCAAACTCCATCCACGCTCCTTTAAAAGGAATCACACGGGCAGAATAAATTTTTGTACCGTTTGGATGGGTGCTTTGTCCGAAGAAAACACCAGGAGAACGATGCAACTGAGAAACGACCACACGCTCAGCGCCGTTAATTACAAATGTCCCGCGAGGGGTCATATAAGGAATATTTCCAAGAAATACGTCCTGAACAATTGTCTGGAAATCCACGTGTTCTTCGTCATTACAACTGAGACGCAATTTTGCTTTCAGAGGAACGGCATAAGTCAAACCTCTTTCAATACATTCCTCAATAGTATAACGTGGCGGATCCACAAAATAATCCAGGAATTCCAACATGAAAATATTTCGTGTATCGTTTATCGGAAAACTTTCCTTAAACACACGAAACAACCCTTCTATATTACGTTTATCGGGGGTGGTTTCTAATTGGAAAAAGTCTTTAAAGGATTGAATTTGTATCCCTAATAGATCGGGAGTTTCCGCCAAATGTTCAATTTTTCCAAAACTGATTCTTTGTGCTGGAGCTACTTTAGTTGAAGGCATATTTTGATTAAAATATTTTAAAATGAGAGAGCTTTAAACCGGGCGTTTTATACTACATTTTACACGTACCGAAATTTAAAGGATTGCAAAAGTAAACATTTTTTTGAAATCTGGTATAAGTTTATTAAATCTTAACCTATCTTTTAAAATTTAAAAAAAAGAGAGCGATTACTATATCGGGAATAATTTTCGGGCACAAGCGTAAAGTTACTCAAAATATTTTCTAATAGCTGTATAAGCGTTAATTTTGCATTTTCTTTAAATAACCATAAAAACAAAGACATGAAAAGATTATTTTTTGTACCTGCAGTAGCAGCCATGTTATTCCTGGCTTCGTGCGGAGGTAATGGATCGAACAACAACACTGGAACACCTTCCGCAGACACCACAACTGCAGCTACTGCCACAGAAGCACCAGGATCAGACATTCCCGGGATTGATACAGTAGCCGTTACTGACCACATCAAATTGGACGGAATGGATGATATGAAATATGACCGTACACTCTTTAAAGTAAAAGCGGGACAAAAAATAACTTTAGACTTCAAAAATATAGGTAAACAACCTGCAGCTGCTATGTCTCATAATGTAGTGATATTAAGACAAGGAACAGATGTTCAGGCTTTTGGAGAAGCAGCAATTCCGGCAGCAGCTACCGGGCATATTCCGCCTTCAATGACTGACGATGTAATCGCCCATACCAAATTATTAGGTCCAGGCGAAACCGACCAAATCACTTTTACACTTCCTGATCCGGGTGTTTACGATTTCATTTGCACATTCCCAGGCCATTTTGGTACTATGAAAGGAAAAATTGTAGCAGAACCATAATATAATATTAATAAACAAAGATTTTTTTAAAGGACAATCAATTGATTGTCCTTTTTTGATGCAGCATCTATTTATGTTAAGTAAGATGTGATAATAAATTAAACAACATTCTGTCACAAATTTTTGTACCAGTTATCAGGACGAAGAGACAATTCCTCAGGAAGAAGTGATATTCTTATTTTACTTCAATTTGTAAAAGGAATTACCAGAAGAAGTCTTATCTTGCTTCTTCTCCCTACTCCCCGGCGCTTAACAGATGCTGTAGTAATAACCTTCCCATATTTTATCAATACACCATCCATACCTTTGGAGCGAAGGATGAATGCTTTATCTATGCCTTTGCAGCGAAGGATGAATACTTTATCTATACCTTAGAGTGGAAGTAAGCAGGCTTAAAGCATACTTTAAGCAAGTATTATTAAAATGCTTGTACGCCATTTATTAAGATGAAAAGATTCCTGATAATTTTTATGATTCGCCTTTGGGATCTTCATGATTTTACTTATTTTAGTAAAAAAGTAAAATCATGAAGAAAATCGACTCTGTACTTAAGATAAGTGGTGCTATTGGTAAACAGATTGTGTTTAAACAATATAAAGACGGGCAGGTGGTAACGAAGTTTCCGGATATGAGTGGAATTATTGCATCAGCCAGCCAGCGAAACTGCCGTAATTTATTTAAAGAAGCAGTTGCATTCGCAAGAGCCATTAATAACAATCCTGAAAAGAAAAAAGCATACCTGGGGAAAACTGCCAAAAATCAAAGTGTATTTAATGCCGCTATCAGTGAATATATGGAAAGGATGAAGAAAGAAGAGCGATGATTTGCTTTGTAATTTGTTGGCTGACTGAGTTGATTATGGTCGGTGGACACCGACCACGACACGGAATGATGCAGCGGGAAAAAATAAAGGTATGTAATGAGCTGACAAAAGTTTCGAATCTTTCGTCCTTCCGGTCTGCCCGCCTGCCTTTTGCCGGCCGCGGGTTAACGACTGACGGATGAAGTGACAATTGCTCACGAAGAAGTGCAATTCTTATTCTACTTCAATTTGTAAAATGACAAAGCGCTTTCAGTTAAATAAAATAACTTTTCAAATTGCAAAAAGGAATAAAGTGCAAAACTGATTTCATTTCCGGTATGCGATTTGTCTTTGCTTCATTTAAATTTTATCCCATGGCATACTTCAAACCAGATCAGAAAAAAGAAATGACGACCCTCACTTCCATCCTGGAAAAATTACGGGTAAAGAAAATAGATACAGAATTTCAAAATACTCCTAATGGCTTTACAGCAGGCAATAGTAAATTTTACCAGCCGGAAGATTTACGAATTATCCGCACTTACCGCTTTGAAGGAGAATCCAACCCGGATGATAACGCCATAATTTATGTGATAGAAGCCAACGATGGTCTTATTGGTTACAGTATTGACGCTTACGGGGCATATAGCGATCATGATGGGGATTATGATGACTTTATCAGAAAAATTCCACTAAATGAAAAAGAAGAAGAACTATTTTTTTAAAACCCTTAAATGAAAATCAGCGTTATTTATCTGTTTTCTGCACGGTCGCAAACGCTGAAAATAAAAGAACAGATTCTTTCCTTTTTATCCTTTTAAAATTCGTGGGTGAAAAAATTCCGCTTCCTGTTTCTTTGATATGTGGAACATTTGTTGATGTGTAGATTTGAAAATTAAATGTATGCACACTTACGATTCTTATAAATCCTGCATTGAAGCATGTTTGACCTGCGCTTCTTTATGTAATCATTGCGCTTCAGCCTGCACCCGCGAAGAAGATATAAAAATGATGTCAAAGTGTATTCAACTGGATATGGAATGCGCAGCGATCTGTTATTTATCGGCCCAGTTAATGAGCCTTGCAAGTGAGCGGGCAAAAGATGTTTGTATTATTTGCGCAGATATCTGTAATGAATGTTCAAGAGAATGTGGCAAACACGAAAATGAACATTGTAAACAATGTGCAGTTGCCTGCAGAAACTGCTCAGACGAATGCCTCAAGATGGCCGCTGCCTGAAAAATAATTGCTTGTTTGGGAATAAAAATCCGCTTTATTTATTTGTTTGCTGACAAACAAAATTCACTTCCGATAAACCTATTTGGTGGTCCATTCTACTTTTTCTTTTACAGGTTTTCTTTGAGATAAAGGATTTGCGATCGTATCGATACATCCAACATAAAAAATACCAACTATTTTATCATTAGCCTCTAAATTAAAATATGATTTTGCTTCTGTAATATAAGTAATACCACCGGTAGATAAATATCCGCCAAGATTATATGCGCTGAGAGACAAATAAATATTTTCAATAGCGCAGGCAGTAGCAATTATTTCTTCTATTTCAGGAATACTAATAGCGGTCGTTCTTTTCATCGCAATCAAAATAACGTGCGAAGACATCAATGGATATTCTCTTAAATTTTTCAGTTTCTTTTCTTTGAATTTTTCTCCGGCATATTTCGTATAAATCTCTGTCTGCAAATCCGCAAAACGTTGTAAGCCTTGATCACTGAAAACCTTGAAGCGCCATGGTTCTGTGAGTTTATGTGTGGGGGCGCGGATTGCATTTTCAAGGATTTGCCAGATAATCTGATCAGCGATTTTTGTATCTTTTGCAAATTGGTAAGGATAAATGCTGCGCCTGTTGTGCAAGACAGTATTGAATTGTTCTATATCAAATTTGTGTTCCATT
>DATILZ010000340.1:0-3800 GCA_035475995.1 Hanamia sp.
TTATATTTGTTTGCAACATTTTTAAATGCTTCAATCCTCAACAATTGCTGGAAGAAATCATTACTGCCATATCTTCTTATTTTAAAGCGCACCGGTTTATTGTCAAAAATAAATTGTGGAAATGGATATTTATTCCCGGAATTATTTATGCCTTACTTTTTGTAATTGGAATTTATTTTTTTTGGGAATCTACAGCCTTTATCATTGATTTTATTTTTACTAAAACCGGGCTGAAAGCCTGGCTTCAAAGGGAAAATGCACATTGGTTAAATTTCATTTTTATTTTTGGTCAAATCATTCTGCAGCTCATTTTAATGTTGCTATACTTTTCATGGTTCAAATATTTATTCCTGATTGTCGGCTCACCTTTATTTGCTTATCTGAGTGAAAAAACAGAAGCCATACTTTTAAATACGGATTATCCTTTTTCGATTAAAAAATTTATTTCAGATATTATCCGCGGTATTCAAATCGCTGTACGAAACCTGCTATGGCAAACGGTTTATACCATTTCTATTTTAATATTAGCACTGATTCCGGTAGTAGGATGGGTAGCGCCACTTGCTTCTTTATTTGTAGAATGTTTTTATTTCGGCTTTTCTATGCTGGACTACACAAATGAGCGAAAAGGCCTTTCTGCTACGCAAAGTATTGATTTTATTAATCGCCATAAAGGACTGGCTATTGGTAATGGAATAATTTTTTATTGCATACATTTATTACCAATTATCGGTTGGATATTTGCGCCGGGTTATGCCGTGATTGCCGCTACTTTGAGTATGCAGGAAAAGCAAAAAAATAAGGCAAACATTTTTATCTAAATAAAAGAATTAATGGTTTATCTCGTTCCTTCATTTTTATCAGAAAATGCGGTTGAAACAATTCCGGAATATGTATTGACGGCGGTAAAAAACTGCACCGTTATTTTTGCAGAAAATGAGAGAACTGCACGGCGCTTTTTGAAATCAATGGACAAAGAAATAGTGATTGATAATTTTGAATGGTATTCAATTCACAAGGCTGAAGAAGAACAGTTAAATATTTTTAAAGAGAAAATAAATGCCGGAAAAAATATTGTAATTATCAGCGAAGCTGGCTGTCCCGGTATTGCTGATCCTGGGCAAATGTTGATTGCAGAAGCACAAAAAATGAATATTGAAATAAAACCTTTGGTTGGGCCAAGTTCTATTTTGCTTGCATTAATGGCAAGTGGATTTAACGGACAGCATTTTTGTTTTTTGGGTTATTTACCAATAGATAATACAGAGCGCATAAAAAAAATAAAACAAATAGAAGAGGAATCAATCAGAAGAAAATGTACACAAATTTTTATTGAAACTCCTTATAGAAATAATAAAATGCTGGAAACGATTTTACAAAGTTGCCACACTTCCACCAGTTTGTGTATTGCCGCAGAGCTTACTTCTGCAACCGAATTTATCAAAACAAAAAGTATTGCAGATTGGAAAAAAGAAAAGATTGATTTGCATAAGAAACCGGTTATTTTTTTGCTAATGGCATAGGAAGTGTTTTTGGTTTTTGTTTAAATAGAAGTTATAGTAAATGAACAAATAATGTCTTTTCTTGTTTTACGCTTTTCAAAAAAGTTTTTCATAAATTACACTGATTAACCACAGATAAAAATAATTTCTGTAAATTGATGAAATTTGTATCTCTATCCTTTTAAAAAAAATTATCGCAGAAGTTAATAAAAATGGGGATGAGTCTTGATCTGATTATGAAAAGGCTGAAATGGACCTTTTGAGAGAGGCTTTAAAACGTTCTTATAAAGAAAGGTTTTTAATGACAACACGGTTATATAAGGTTCATCAAGCAATGAAAAAAGCAAAGATTACCTACAACCCCTACATTAAATAACTATCTTTAAACCTCGAAGCCGGAACTAATTTTTCACGGCAGTTTAATAACAATTTTCTTATTTCCTTTTATTTCCTTATTTAATATTCCAGGCACCAGGAGCGGGGCAAGTCCGGGGCAACTCCGATACAAGTCCGGGGTAAGTCCGGCAGTACTGGCAACCTGGAAGGGAGTATCTATGGCTTTCCTACGGGGTATCTATCCGGTATCTATAGCCTAGCTATGGGAGAGATGTGGAACTTCATGCATGAAAAGATTGTGTTCTCCCTGAAAAATCCCTTATAATGAGAGTTCGATAAGAAAAAATGTCGCTCGTTGGAAGTTTTTACAATACTTTTTGGAAAACCCGATAATAATTGCAGCATAAAAATCCGGAAGGGATGATATGAACCGCGAGATGATCTATTCGATATTGTTATGTCGAACTCACGTTACATTAGTAAATAATATGGCTGCAATTGCAGAAATAGATGAAGTGAAAGTTCCATTTCTGCATGTTAATCAATTAATAGCAAAAAGGCTGTTAATCGTCAAAAAGATCAGTTTGATGTAATCGAATTAGAAAAGATCAGGAAATTGAGAGAAGGATCTTAGCCGTTTGTCAAAATTCATAAAATTAGAATTGTACTATAAATAAAAAAGGGAGAAAAAATCTCCCTTTTTTATGATAACTTAAATTATATCTTATTCAAATTGAACTGAAATTTCTTTTGCCAATTCCACCATCTTTTTCACGCCTTCTTCGGGCAAATTTCCTTTCTTAAATTCTGCAAGTACTTCAGGCAATTTAGTTTCCATTTCCAGTAAAAATTGTTCTTCAAAATCCTGAACTTTTCTTATAGCCACATTGCTGATCAATCCGTTGGTTCCAAGATAAATGATGGCAACTTGTTTTTCTACCGGATATGGAGAAAACTGAGGTTGTTTTAAAATTTCAACGTTTCTTGCTCCTTTATCCAAAACCGATTTAGTAGCAGCATCGAGGTCGCCACCAAACTTTGAAAACGCTTCCATTTCACGGTACAATGCCTGGTCCAGCTTTAATGTTCCCGCTACTTTTTTCATCGATTTGATCTGTGCGTTTCCACCTACACGGCTTACAGAAATACCTACGTTAATTGCAGGACGAATACCGGCATTGAACAGGTTTCCTTCCAAAAATATCTGACCGTCAGTAATGGAAATTACATTGGTAGGAATATAGGCAGACACGTCACCAGCCTGTGTTTCAATGATTGGCAACGCCGTTAATGAACCACCGCCTTTTACCAAATGTTTGATATTTTCAGGTAGGTCATTCATCTTTCTGGCAATCTCATCTTTTGATACAATTTTCGCTGCTCTTTCCAACAAACGGCTGTGCAGGTAAAACACATCACCGGGATATGCTTCACGTCCGGGAGGCCTTTTCAATAACAAAGAAACTTCGCGATATGCTACTGCCTGTTTACTCAAATCATCAAAAATAATCAAAGCAGAACGGCCTGTATCGCGGAAAAATTCGCCAAGAGCAGCACCTGCAAATGGAGCATAAAACTGTAATGGAGCAGGCTCAGAAGCTGACGCAGCAACAATAGTTGTGTATTCCATGGCGCCGTTATCTTCCAGCACTTTCATCACGTTTGCAATAGTAGAAGCCTTCTGACCAATCGCTACATAAATACAATATACCGGGTTTCCGGCTTTATAAAATTCTTTCTGATTAATAATCGTATCGATACAAATCGCGCTTTTCCCGGTTTGGCGGTCGCCGATAACCAATTCACGCTGGCCACGCCCAATGGGAATCATCGCGTCAATTGCTTTAATACCTGTTTGAAGTGGTTGTTTTACAGGCTCACGAAAGATAACACCCGGAGCTTTGCGTTCCAATGGCATTTCATACAATTCGCCGGTAATCGGGCCTTTGCCATCGATTGGTT
>DATILZ010000341.1:0-2846 GCA_035475995.1 Hanamia sp.
TGAATACGTGCAGGATAAATTCAAACCCTTGGAAACCTTGCGCAATGTAGAGTTTAACCGCGACTGGAGTTTGCCTTTTGACGCGCCTGCTGCTACCGAAAATTTAGTAGATGCTTCTTTGCAGATAAAGGATTTGCAAAATAATTTTTTAAAATATCAATTTACAAATTATAACAGAAGCGATAATTACAACGGTGTTCGGAATTCCATTGAAAATATAATGGTAATAAAAGGCTGGCATTTTAATAATAAATTTTACATTACTGATATCAACAGCGCGATTCAAAATGGCTCATACATTCGTCCTTCGATAGATTTGTTTAAAACATTTCCGGAAATGAAGGATTTAAAAATCGGCGGCAGTTATGCATCCGAAAATAATCAGCAATTAGATAAAACTTCAGATACCTTAATGCCGATCAGTTTTGCTTTTAACACCTGGCAGGTTTATCTGAAATCTTCTGAAAGAAAATTGAACAAATGGGGGATTACTTATTCGGAAAGAGAAAATAAAATACCTTTTCAAAAAGGATTGATTTCGCAGGACAAAAGCCGGAATATTAATTTGATGACCGAGCTAATGAGTAACGAACATCAGCAATTAAGGGTAAATGTTACTTACCGGAAATTGGAGGTAATGAACAAAGGATATTCTAATGAGCAAAGCGATGAAAGCCTGTTGGGGCGTGCAGAATATGCTGTAAATGAATGGAAAGGTTTTGTGCAGGGAAACGTTTTATATGAACTAGGTTCAGGGCAGGAACAGAAGCGTGAATACACTTACATTGAAGTGCCGGCCGGGCAGGGATATTATACCTGGAACGATTATAACCAGGATGGAATTCCTCAACTTAATGAATTTGAAGTAGCGATTTATGACGATCAAAAAAAATGGATTCGGGTTCTGACGCCAACAAATGAATATGTAAAGGCAAATTATATTCAGTTTAATTACAATTTCAGCATCAATCCTGATTTGATTATTTCAAGAACTACAACGAAGAGTTTTTTAAAATTCATGAAAAAATTCAGCACCACTTCTTCTTTGCAAATCAATAAAAAAGATATTTCAAATGGTGAGTTTGAATTCAATCCATTCAGCAAAAAATTAGCAGATACTTCATTGATTACCTTGTCTTCTTTTTTGAGTAATACGATTTATTTTAACCGAAAAAATTCTGTTTGGGGAATTGATGTTACCCATCGTTTGAATAATACAAAATCACTTTTAAATTATGGCTTTGAAAGCAATTCTTTGCGTGATTTGACATTGAAAGGAAGATGGAATCTGAACCGTTCAATCGCTACAACTTTTACTAATAAATACGTGCGGAACCAATTAATTACCCCTTCTTTTACCAATAGAAATTACCTGGTGGATGAGGTTTCAGCAGAACCTTCTGTAAGTTATATTTATAAAAGTGATTTTCGTGTAAGTCTTATTTACACTTATGATACCAAGAAAAATAAAACCGGTGATTCTGAAAAAGCAATCAATAATCAGCTTGCTGCTGAAATAAAATATAATGTGCTTTCCAATGGAACTATCAATGGAAGATTTTCATTTAATAATATCAGTTTTGCCGGCGACGCAAACAGTACGGTTGGTTATATTTTATTAGATGGATTATTGCCCGGCAAAAATTATTTATGGAATTTGGAACTTACCAGAAGGGTTGCAGGAAATATCGAATTGAACCTGCAATATGAAGGCAGAAAGCCCGGTAATAATTCTGTAATTCACACAGGACGTGTTTCTTTGAGGGCGATTTTTTAATACAGTATGTGTGAGTAATATTTTTTTAACTTTTAGAAATGCAGTTAATAAACTAATAATGCTGATTCTTGTTTGTAAGAGATGCGGCTGTGTTCTATTTTTTAATAACAGTTATAAGTAAGTCAAGAAAATCTGGCTATTCTTTTTTCTTAATAAAAACCGCCTCAAATGAGGTGGTTTTTATTAAGAAAGTCAAATTAAGGTGTATCCCAGAATATTCTCGGAGAAGTCAAAGTATTTGTTTTCGGTGCGTTGGCAGCATTATAAGAATATTCGCTTTGCGGCCATAACAAACGGCGTGGAATTGCACTGCCTGCAGTTGGAGTAAGTGCAGGACTATTAGTGCGCCTCCATAAAGTCCACGCTTCAGGATTTAAAAATAATGCAATAAATTCCTGTGAGGCTACTTGAGCGATCGCAGCATCTACACTGGTAGTAGGTAAAGTCCCATTAGCGGCAACATAAGTGTTAATTGCGCCTGTAGATACTCCTAACTTTTCCATGTTTGCTTTAATTCCTGCTTCATAGAAAGCTTGTGCAGTTGCAAAATTCCCTGTTGCTCTTAATGTTGCTTCTGCACTGGCAAATTGCAATTCATCATAAGTTATGAATTCAACCGGTGAATTTACTGATCCGTAATAATCATTTAAACCGCCATAATGGTTTCCTTTTTTGCCTTTGGTTTCATTGGTAGGATCAAAGAAAATATTATAACGTGGATCATTCGAGGCGAGCATTCTTTTTGCAAGAGTAGAGGGGGAAAATGTTTCATCACCAGGCCTGTCTCTGTTAAATTGATACCATGGATTTGCGGCAGTTTCAGCAGTGCCAAAAATATATTGGGCATTATCGGCATTGCTTTTAAAAGACAATGCAATCTCGGCTAATGCCTGTGTTGCCATTGCTGCATTGCCCTTGCTTTGGTGCAACGCCAAACGGGCTTTAATCGCATGTGCGAACTTTATCCATTGAGCAGCATTTCCTCCATAAATCACATCTTCTCCTCCGGGAACAAGTGTCCCTGCTGCAGGATTATTCAGCATGTTTATACCCACATTTATAAGACTGG
>DATILZ010000342.1:0-14490 GCA_035475995.1 Hanamia sp.
TTTTATTCGCATTTCAATGACGGAAAGTTCCTGCACTTCATCAGAAAAATCAAATGATATCAGAGACAAACTAGGCTTTGCAATCAAAGAAATGAGTATCGGGTTTTTAAATGCAAACGGGAAATTTACCGATTTTATCAGTCATTCACCGGATCACGATCAAAGCATCATTTATGTTTCTTCTACAGATCCCTGGCATACCTCGAAAGATATGGATCCGAATATTGAACAAGCCGGCATTGATCATTTTTTTACCTCTGGTATTACAGCAAATCAACCGGTCTTAATGCCGGCTGCGCTTTTATATGATACGCCCGGGAATGTAATGGCAATGATAAAATATTTAAAAGCTAAACATTATCTTGTCAATGAATTGGAGATGGGGGAGGAGCCGGAAGGGCAATTGGTTTCGCCGGCAGATTATGCCGCACTTTATTTTCATTTGGGAATGAAGATAAAACATTTCGATTCTTCACTGAAAATGGGCGGTCCTGGTTTTGCAGCTATTTCATTTACCCGCGATGATAGTTCTACTTTTTCTGAATCTGACTGGACTCAGCTTTTTTTAAATTACCTCAAAAAACATAATGCCATTCACCTTTTTAATTTTTTCAGTTTTGAGTGGTATCCGTTTGATGATTTGTGCGCGCCATCAGCGCCGCAACTTACAAAAGCTCCTAAAATGCTTTCCATTGCGTTGCAAAATTTTCAAAATATTTTGCCACCGGGAATTCCAAAATACCTTACAGAATATGGTTATTCTGCTTATGAAGGAAAACATGAAGTTGAAATCGAAGGTGCTTTAATGTATGCAGATATTCTCGGAAAATTCCTGGAAAGCGGAGGTGATAAAAGTTTTCTTTATGGTTATGAACCTGCATTTCTCCAGCAATCTTATAAATGCGCCGGTTATGGTAATAATATTTTATTTGGTTTGGGAGATGATGGCAAAATAAAATATAAAACAGCTGCTTATTACGGTACAAAAATGATTACCCAAAACTGGATTCAGTCACCTGATTCTATTATGGAAATGTATCAGGCTTCACTCAATATTCGTAACAAAAAAAATGAATCTCTTATTACTGCATATCCTGTTAGAAGCGCTGATGGAAAGTGGTCTGTGATGCTTATCAATAAAGATCCGTATAGAACATGGAATATTGATATTGATATTGATGTAGAAAACACCATTTCAAAACAAATCACTTCTTTGCATTTTCAACATTTAATTCAATATTCAAAGCAGCAGTATCACTGGGTTGACAAAGGATTTAATAGTTATCCATCAAAAAATCTTCCACCTGTGATAAAGGAAATTCACGGCTCGAAAAATATTTCTTTACCGCCTTATTCTTTGACCGTGATAAATTAAAGACATTTGTATTTTCGTGTGCAGACACTTCGTTCAACTAAATTTTTTTCATTAAGCATTTACCGTTACCTCTTTCACTCTTCCCGTTCTCTTCAATGCGCCCCAGCCCTGTAGTTCTCCTTTTATCGCTTTATTAAAAGATTTGATGAGAATGTAATACATGAGTTGCCGGTAAACCAATCTTTGCGGCAGCATCCAGATTAGTTTTAAATGATTTTCTTTTTCATAAGCAAATGCCAGAGCCGCTCCTGCAATATCTACCAAAGTAAAAATGAAATAATACAGAATGATGTGCGGAATACTGGCTACTACGATTCCGAATGAAGCAGCCAGCAAGCTGAGTACTAAAATAATATCTGCCAGCGGTGCAAGTATCGGTAAAATGATTTGGAAAATAAGAATGTTCGGCATTGCGATCATACCAAAATTTTTATATTCACCATTAAAAAGTGTATCACGGTGTTTCCAGAAACATTGCATCACACCAAAGCTCCAGCGGAATCTTTGTTTCAAAAACTGTTTAAAAGTTTCAGGAGCTTCTGTATAAGAAATTGCTGCTGTACAATTTCTAACAATGTATCCATTTCTTAAAAGGCGCATGGTAAGATCACAATCTTCAGCAAGTGTATCAGTAGTAAATCCACCGGCGATCAATATCGCATCTTTTCTGAAAGCGCCGATAGCACCAGGTATTACAGTAATGCAATTTAACAGATCAAATGCGCGGCGATCAAAGTTTTGTGATGTAATGTATTCGATGCTTTGCCAGCGTGTGATCATATTTACTTCATTTCCGACTTTCACATTTCCAGCAACTGCAGCTACATTTTCTTCGTTAAATTTTTTCATTAATAAAGAAACAGCATCGGATTTTAATTGTGTATCTGCATCTATGCAAACCACATAATCGGCATTTGATTTTTCAATTCCAAAGTTCAATGCCGATGCTTTTCCTCCATTTACTTTTGTATAAACAAAAACTTTTGCATTGTCTCTGAACGCTTCATGTACTTTTTCAAAAGTTTTATCCTTGCTTCCGTCATCTATGAAAATGATTTCTAATTTTGGGTAATCCTGCGCCAGCAAACTATTTATCGTTCTGATAGAATTCAACTCTTCATTATATGCCGGAACAACAATGCTAACCAGCGGCAAATTATTTTTTGGGCCTAAAAGAAATGCCGGAAAAGCGGCGTTAACGGAACTTTCCTCTTTCCTTTTTTGAATGCTCGCTAATACAGCCATTACGATCATCCGGCCAACAGATAATAAAATTCCAATGATAAATAAAGTGAATAAAATCTGCCCGCTCCAATAGGCTGTTTCTGCAAGGAAAAAATTAAATTTCCTGGTCCATCTGTCACGCGAATCAGCAACTCTTGGCATCACTTCATCTCTTGTTTTTCCCATCAGATCAGCCACGGAAGTAAAGACATATCCTCTTTTTTTAAAGTAGTCAATAATGCGTGGAAGCGCCTCAACAGTGGCCTGGCGTGTATCGCCACCAGCGTCATGCAATAAAATAATACTTGCGTTTGTTGAAGCTTCCTGTCTTACTACTCTTTCAAAAATACTATCAGCACTTACTCCGGGAGCCCAGTCATTTGGATCGATACTTTCATTAATAGTCAAATAATTTTCCTGGCGGCTTCTTTGTATTGGCGCAAGCTCGTCATAAGTTTGTGGCTCAGAGTCGGCGTTGTAGGGCGCTCTGAACAAAATCGTAGAATGGCCGGTTACACTTTCAATGAGCAATCGCGTCAGCTTCATCTCAAGCGCTGCCCGGGTTAGGCTCATTTCTGCAATATTGTGATGCGTAAAAGTGTGGTTTCCTATTTCAAAGCCATCCTTATATTCCCGTCTTAAAATAGGAATATTTTGTTCGGCATTAATACCAATCACGAAAAAAGCCGCGGGCACTTTTTCCCGTTCCAGAATGTCTAGAATTTTTGGTGTCCACTCTGCGCTTGGCCCATCGTCGAATGTCAGGATTAGTTTATGACCTTTACCAACTGTAGTATCTTCTGCAAATTTCCGGATCACATATCCTGATGGTAGCTGCAAATAATTTTGTTCAGCAATTAGCTGTTCAGAAGTGTCTATTTCAAAATTTATTTTTCCCGCTTGTGGTGAGTACAGAATGTCCAATACTTCACCTTCTCCCTTGAAACCAACACTATTCTGAATGACTGGGATAGTGGCGAGAGAATCAAAATTGAAAGGGTTTTTTTCTAAAGACGCATTGCTCAAACTACGGCTATAATATTTCCAGATGCGCTGATCCTCGCTGCCAAGGCGCCATAGCACCGTTCCTGCTGTTGGAAATTCATCGCTGAATCTTAAAATATTAAATAAGGTTGCCGCATCTGTAAACCAAACTTCATGATTGGTAATATCGGTGGTATCCTGTGAAGCTTGCGTTACATAACTGAAATGAAGATTGTAGGTATCATCATCATAAATAATTTTTGCATTGATACTTTTTGCTTTATTAATCGCTTCGTTGTAAGTAAGAGGCAACGGATCAATTTTGCCATCAGACCAACTGTAGCCAAATCCTGCCACACCCAAAATAATCTTTGATGGATCAATTCTGTCGGCAGTCCACGAAACCGCATCTTCTATCCATTTTTGCGCACTTATTGGCCCCGGCCCTGTTGAACCATTATACTCATCATACGCCATTAATATAATGTAATCGTTGTAGTCGGATAATTTAGAATAATCATAATCATTATTCTTCGGCTCTACATCCTGGGTGACCAGCAAGCCTTTTGGATGAAGCGTTTCAAACAATTTCTTTTGAAACCCTGTAAGCGGTTCATTTGTTTTTTCCGTCAACTCTTCGAAATCGACATTGATTCCGGCAAGATGATAATAAGAAAGTGTATCTGAAATCTGTTTGATAAAATTATTTCTCGCAACAGTATCTTTCAAAATATAGTGCAATAATTTTCCATCAAAATCACTTCTTGAAGAATTAAAATTAGAAACAATGGGCAGAATACGCAATTTTTTTTGCTGCATCAAAGCCAGGCCAGCACTGTCAATTCTTGTTTGAAGCTTATGTGTGACGGTGTCAATAAAAAACCATTCAGGAAAAATTGTATTTATTTTATCTGCATTTTTTTCCAGATCCGGCAATGTAAGTTGCGGATTCCAGGGGGCATAAAAAGCCGCACGAATTAATGAAAGGGAATTGGCTTTAGAAATGCCACCATTCTTTATTTTTTTTAAAGAATCTGATTTTAATTTATTGATTAAAAAATCTTTGAAGCCTTTATACTTTGAATTCTGGTGATTTTTTAAAATGAGCGGATTGGAAGGATCCAGCGTTGTTTGATATTCACGCGCTTTTGCTTCCATGTTTGGAATATTTGGTAAGGAGCCGCTGTATAATGCAATTCCAAGTACTACAATAAAGAAAAGGCTGACCATTAAAATCACCCGTCCGGTCCACTTAAATCTTTTCCATCTTGTTGGCTTATCAGTTTGAAATATTTGTGCAGTATTATTGTCGCTCATATTTTTATTTCAGAAAATATAAAACCTTTTTTATTGGAATTATACACGAAGGTAAACCGGCGCAACTTAAATTTTTTATTTTATCAAATACGCTTGGCGGCTTAACAAAAAATTATTTCTGTTTCTTTAGACAAAAAGAAGGCCCCTGTAGAAACAGGGGCCGTTTACCAAAACTAACTGCTTATGAGAAAATTGAAATTTAATGTTGTTGATTATTATTTTTCAAATCCCGTGCCAAAAGTAAAGCGTCTTTTGTTAACAAAATACTAAGAATGATGATTCTTTTTTTTTAATCTATTATTTCTGCTTTAAAATGACATTAATTTGACATAAAGTCGTTTTTAATAAAAATTATTTATTGATTTGCCAGTTTTTCTGAATTTTCTGCAAACTGAAGCGCATCAATAAATTCCTGTAAATCACCGTTCAAAACATCTTCTAAATTATATACTGTTAGTCCGATACGATGATCTGTCACTCTTCCCTGAGGGTAATTATATGTTCTTATTTTTGCAGAACGGTCGCCGCTGCTTACCAAACTTTTTCGGTGACGGGAAATTTCCTCTTCCTGCTTACGTACTTCTTCTTCGTATAATTTCGTACGTAACATTTGCATCGCTTTTTCACGGTTTCCCAGCTGGCTTCTCTCCGTTTGACAAACAATTACCAATCCTGTTGGAATGTGAGTCAACATTACTTTTGTCTCCACTTTATTGACATTCTGTCCGCCTGCACCACCACTTCTGGCAGTTTCCATTTTTACATCGCTGTCCCTCACTTCCACATCCACTTCCTCTGCTTCCGGCATCACAGCAACAGTAGCAGCACTTGTATGAACACGGCCACTTGCTTCTGTATCCGGCACACGCTGAACACGATGGACACCGCTTTCAAATTTTAAAGTCCCATAAACATCTTCGCCGGTCACTTCAATCTGAACTTCTTTATAACCACCGACTGTTCCTTCACTTTCACTGAGCAATGCGGTCTTCCAGCCTTTTGATTCGCAAAATTTAAGATACATTCTCATCAGGTTTCCAGCAAATAAAGATGCCTCGTCACCACCTGTTCCGGCTCTTATTTCGAGAATTGCATTCTTTTCATCCTGAGGATCTTTTGGTATCAGCATGGTTCGGATTTGCTTTTCCAGCTTCTCTTTTTCTTCCTGTAGCTGAGGCAATTCTTCCTTTGCCATTTCCCGCATTTCTTCATCATCACTGTTCAAAACCTCCTTATTAAATTCAATGTCGTCGAGTAATTTTGCGTATTGGTTTCGTACAATTACGATTTTCTCCAGGTTGCGATATTCCTTACTTAATTGCTTATATTTTTTATTGTCACTTACAATTTCGGGGTTGGATAACGCAATTCCCAATTCTTCAAATCTTGCTTTGATAGCTTCCAGTTTTTCAAGCATAATATTTCTTCAAAATTATTTAAAGTGTGTAACGGGTAAAATGTGTAACGGTTTATGTAGAAAATATTACCCCTTATCTTTGATTATTGTGCAAAATTAATCTAATACTTTTTACATGCGCTATCGAAAGTTGAAAGCAGATTATTTATTTACAGGAGAAAAACTTTTGAATAATCAAAATGTTTTAGTTACCAGTTTGGAGGGAGAAATTTTTAACATCATTAATGTAAAAGATGCCGGCGAAGAAATCGAAACATACAAAGGAATTCTTTCGCCTGGTTTTGTAAATGCACATTGTCATCTTGAACTTTCTCATCTTAAAAATAAAATTCCAGAAAGAACAGGGCTCGTGGATTTTGTTTTTAAAATAGTTTCAGAGAGGCATTTTGCCGAAGATGAAATTGTGCAGGCCATTGAAAAAAGTGAAGCAGAAATGTTGAACAATGGGATTATCGCTGTTGGGGATATTTGCAATAAGACTTTAACTGTTTTTCAAAAAATAAATAAAAATCTTCTCTATTATAACTTTATAGAAATTAGCGGCTGGCATCCTGAAATAGCTTCTGTAAGATTTGAAAGGGCAAAAAATGTTTTTGATGAATTTGAAAAGCACGATTTAAAAGCGTCAATCGTTCCACATGCACCTTACTCTGTTTCAGAGAATTTATGGAATGAAATGATGTCATTTTTCCAGGGAAAAACAATCAGCATTCATAACCAGGAAACATCCCAGGAAGATTTATTTTTTATGGAAGGGAAAGGTGATTTTACCAAAATGTATGAACTGATGAAGATTGATAATTCATTTTATTCAGCAAAGAAAATAAGAAGTATTGAAAGCTATTTCAAAAATCTTTCTTCGGCAGATTCGGTGATTTTAGTGCATAATACTTTTACCAAACAATCCGATTTGGATTTTATAGATCGACATAAAAATAAAACGCAATTGATCTCTTTTTGTCTTTGTCCAAATGCAAATTTGTACATCGAAAATGCATTACCCCCGGTTGATTTATTTCTTAAAAATAATGTCAATATCGTTCTCGGAACCGACAGCCTTGCTTCCAATCACCAGTTGAATATCCTGGAAGAAATTAAAACGATTGTAAAAAATTTCCCGCAAATAAAAACGGAAACTTTATTAAAATGGGCAACAATCAATGGTGCAAAAGCATTACAAATGCAGCATGCGATTGGGAGTTTTGAAAAAGGAAAAAAGCCGGCAGTTATATTAATTGAAAATACAGAAGGAGAAAAAATTATTGATGAGTCAAAAATTAAAAGATTGATATAAATCGTGTTTCTTCTTTATAAATTTGAAATAATCAACCAAATACTCGGAGCTGATAACAATATATTGATTAAACCTCTTACTAAATTTTGATTCATTACTGAAACGGTGCTGATCTTTTTTGAAAATAAAAAAGACAAATAGTACCAAACAAAACTCAATGCAATTATTAGCAAAATGAAATTGGTTTTAGAAACAATCATTCCATTGTCCCCAAAGATTTTTGTATTTACAAAAGCACTAAGGCTGCTGTACAAAAAGAATAATACAATAGCCGGAATCAATGAAATGAATACATAAACCAGGTTACCTTTCCTCATCTTTTTAATTTGCTTACTAAATTAATATATAATAAGGTTTTCCATTAAAATCAATAACAGATTTCAAGTAAAGGCAGAAATAAGCCCATTTTAGAGTTTCTGCTGCTATCAATTCAATAAGGTAATCCACCTTAGTAACACATCAAGTTTTCATTCAAAACACCTTATTACCTTCTCAAAAATTACTATGAAAATTAAAAGCCATAATCCTTTACTTTTAGCTTTTGGTCATTATTTGAAAATAAGGGGAGGTTTTTTAAATCACGGATATAGAACCGCTTGGACAAAATAATTTCATCCCAAAATCTCTGATAAAACACTCAATGTTTTCATAGTTCCAAAATCCTGTACGTGCCATGCATAATAGCTTTCAAGGTTTTTTAGAATAGCCATCCTTGCGTTCCGGTTCATTTTTATTTCCCTCAAATCTTGCGGGTGAATGGCTTTTAATAACTCGGAAATATAAAAACTTATTTCAACGCTTAATTGATTTTCACCTGCATTTTTTTCATTTGAAAAACTGCCTTCATACAAGTTAAAAATGTTTCTTTCACTTGAAAAATTATCCAACATTTTAAAACCAAGGATTTGGGCAAGCTGGATAGAAAAGTAAATTGGAAAGTTGGCAGTGGTAGAAGATTCTGCTTGATCTAATTGCAAAAAAGCATCTTCAGAAAAATGAAAAAGATCTTCATTTGTTTCTGGTTGTTTCAGATTTTTTTGCAACAACTCGACCATAAAAAGGGCCACGGAATTTTTGGTAACATCACTAAAAATATTTTTATAAAGATGTCCCCATTTCAAATCTTTTATTCTTTGAAGGTTTTTTAGATCGTTTTGATAAACCTCCATTTCTAAAATGGAAGCCGGCTGGAAAAAATGTGCTTTCGAAGTTTTTCCTGAAGTACGAACTCCGTTTACTATGTAAGATTGAATGCCGAACAATTCGGTAAAAATATGAGCGATAATGCTGGTTTCAGCGTATTTTATCGTTCGTAAAACAATGCCTTTTGTAGAATGTATCAATTTGAAAAATCCTGAAAATTTGCCCTAAAGACTCCTTTGTCAAAAGGACTCCTATGGAGGAAAGGTGAAAATTACAGCAAAAGAAGAAATAAGCCCGATTTATATTTTGTTATTTCTTATAAATATCCTGCATGGTTATAGAAATATTGAGCTTTGGAAGCGCAATAATTTCCTCTGCTTTTGTATAGGAAATCATATCCCATTCTCCTTCATCATTTTTAAAATTACAGAGGACAAGATATTTTTCCGGTTCTACCAATAGATAATAATCCAATGTTTTTATTTTCCGGTATTGTATGAATTTATCCACTAAATCTTTGGTCCTTGTCGAAACAATCAAAACTTCAAAAATTAATTCCGGCTCAAACTGAACATATCTGTTTTCATCTGTTTGAATTTCTTTTGAAATAAAAACATCAGGGTAATAAAATTAATTTTCATTTTGAATTTTCACTTTCATGCTTTCAATAAAAACCTTAAAGCCAAGAGGTTTGACAGCATACAAAAGTGTCAAAAAGATATTTTGACAAATAAAATGATGTTCTCTTGATGCTCCTGACATTTCGATTAAGTTTCCATTAATAAATTCATGACGTACTTCTCCCGCTTCTTCAAGCAAAAAATATTCTTCATGTTTATAAATTTTATCTAATTCTAATGATTTCACTGTCTATCAAATTATGGCTTTTAAATGTGATAATTTGAAATTGGAAAAATTATAGTAAACGAATAAATAATTCCAAAACCTGTTTTGCTTAAGACTTATTAAGTTACTGTAATTTGCGCCTTATGCACACACTCAAAAAATCACTTGGACAGCATTTTTTAAAAGATGAAAAAGTAGTAGAGAAAATTATCGTCGCTTTGATGCAGCATTCTTTTAAAAATTTATTGGAAGTAGGCCCGGGTGGTGGTGCGCTTACCAAACATTTGATAAAAATTCCGGGTATTCATTTTAAAGCCGTAGAACTGGATGAAGACAAAATAACCTATCTTCTTAAACAATTTCCTTCTTTAAAAAATGATTTAATTCATAAAAGCTTTTTGGAAATAGATCGTCCTTTTGATGCGCCTTTTACTGTGATTGGAAATTTTCCTTATAATATCTCAACGCAAATTTTATTTAAAATCCTGGAATGGAAAGAATACGTTCCGGTTGTAATCGGAATGTTTCAGAAAGAAGTAGCAGAGCGGGCTGCAGCAAAAGAAGGTAGTAAAATTTACGGCGTTTTAAGCGTGCTTTTACAATACTATTATGATATCGAATATTTATTTTCTGTCGGAAATGAAGCCTTTACTCCGCCTCCAAAAGTGCAAAGTGGGGTAATCAGGTTAACAAGACGCGAAAGCTATTTAGCGGTAAAAAGTGAACGCGCTTTTTGGGTCCTGGTGAAAACCGCTTTTAATCAGCGCCGGAAAACATTGCGCAATGGAGTAAAAAGTTTGTTTACAAAAGAAGTTTTGGAAGATGAACTTTTTAATCGAAGAGCTGAAACATTAAGCGTGAAAGAATTTGCAGAACTGACATTTAAGATGAGTTAAAAGGAAGTATTTGTTATAGAATCTGGAATTAAAATTGTTTAGGCTAAAAAAATAAAACTTTTCCTTTATGGTGTTTTTTGATTTGTAATGTTGTTGCAGGTTAAATTATTTAATTTATGCCGAACAAAATCAAAAAAGCTAAAATAGAAATAAAAAAACAACATGTAAATTCTTCTACCGCAGAAGCGATGGGATATGATGAAAAAACTAAAACTTTAAGAGTTTGGTTTACTACAGGAAAAATATACGATTATGCGAATGTTCCTAAAACCAGGTTTGAAACTTTGCTCTATGCACCCTCTATTGGCGCATATTTTAACAGAAGTATAAAAGGTATATATCCTTACAAGCAAGTTAACTAAGCATTGTACATCTCAAGCATCTTTTAAACTTTATAAAAGCATCTTTGAGTTTTTTTCATTGAGGCGTTTTTTTTGTCGCCAATGAATTTTAAAAGCATAGCATACCGATCATTTTCCCCAAAAAAATAAAAAAACGAATGATTAAAACATGGTAGAAACAGGGAAAATGATGAGTTTAAGAAAAAGGAATCGCGCCTCATCAGTAGTGAAACAAAAAAATCACACTACACCCTGCGCTATCATTGCATCGGCAACCTTTACAAAACCGGCAATATTAGCCCCTTTTTCATAACTGATGTATCCATCTTTTCCGCTGCCATACTGTACGCACTTATTATGGATCTGCTTCGTTATTAGTTTTAATTTATGATCCACTTCATCCCGACTCCACGAAAACCTCAGAGAATTTTGTGACATTTCAAGACCTGAAACAGCTACTCCACCAGCATTTGCCGCCTTTCCGGGACCGTATAAAATGCCGGCTTTTTCAAACCGGTGAATCGCCGATGTGGTGCAAGGCATATTGGCCCCTTCTGCTACGCAAATACAACCGTTTTGGATGAGTGTAATTGCATCATTTTCGTTCAGTTCATTTTCGGTAGCATCCGGAAATGCAATATCACATTTTATCTTCCAGGGGCGCTGCCCTTCATGAAATTCACAATCAAAAGCCTTTGCATATTCTTTGATTCTGCCTCTGTGTACATTTTTCAACTCAAAAATATACTTTAGTTTTTGTTGATCAATTCCTTTAGGGTCATAAATAAATCCTTCTGAATCTGACAGGGTAACTACTTTCGCGCCATATTCGATGCATTTTTCAATGGTATATTGAGATACATTTCCTGAACCGGATACCGTGATCGTTTTGCCGGCTATTGATTGGCCCTGCGTCTCCAGCATTTCCTGTGCAAAATAAACCAGTCCGTAACCGGTCGCTTCCGGGCGAATAAGACTGCCGCCATATTCTTGTCCTTTGCCTGTAAGGACACCCGTAAAGCGTCCATTGATCCGTTTGTACTGGCCAAAAAGATAACCTATTTCCCGTGCACCAACACCAATATCGCCTGCCGGCACATCTACATTTGAACCAATATGGCGATACAGTTCTGTCATAAAACTTTGGCAGAATTTCATTACCTCATTATCTGATCTTCCATGCGCATCGAAATCAGAGCCACCTTTTGCGCCACCCATTGGTAAACCGGTAAGACTGTTTTTAAAAACCTGCTCGAAAGCAAGGAATTTTAAAATACTCAGATTTACGGTGTGGTGAAAACGAAGGCCGCCTTTATATGGGCCAATAGCACTGTTCATTTGTACGCGATACCCACGGTTTATTTCGATATCTCCTTTATCATTTAGCCAGGGAACCCGGAACATAATTACCCTTTCAGGCTCAGTAATCCTTTCCAATATCTTATTTTTAATGTATTGCGGATGCGTTTCGGTAAAAGGAATAATAGATTCTGCAACGTCATTCACTGCCTGTAAAAATTCTGGTTCGTGACCATTTCTTTTTCTTACTTTTTTCATAAAAGCCTGTACATTGCTTTCATTAGTTACTAAATCCGGAGCATCCATAATTAATCAATTAAATTTTTATTGGAATACCACTAAAGTATTGAATTGTTGATATTTAGCAAATAAATGATTGCGAATGTTGGAAAATTTTGGGTAATCTATAAATATTAAAATGGATTAAAAAACAGCCAGTTCTTTCAATTTTATTTAAGAGAAGAATGATGCGAGGCAGAAATGTAGCTTTTGTACTGCTATCAAACTTTTGTGCTACATTTCGCCAACGGTTTGCTATTACTTACCATAACAAAAAAATCATGATGATGAAAAATCAGATCCGGCAGTTAATTAAAAAGGCCTATTCAGCTTTCAATGCGAGAGACATTGATACGGCACTTTCGACAATGCATGCAGATGTTCAATGGCCAAAAGCATTTGAAGGAGGATATGTAAACGGATACAATGGAATAAGAGAATATTGGACCAGGCAATGGACTGAAATTAATCCCTATGTTGAGCCGGTTGAGATTAATGCAAGGCCGGATGGTACGTTAGAAATTATAGTTCATCAGTTAGTGAAGGATTTACAGGATAATGTGATATTTGATGGAACAGTAAAACACATTTACACACTACAAGATAGTTTGATACGAAGAATGGATATTGGACCCGAATAACTGTTAGTGAAATGAAGTAGAAGTAGTTTTTCCGGATATTTTCTTAATACAGACTTAATGTTCGCTTAATGATTTGATAACATTGAAATGGCAATTTTGCATTCAAATTAAAGTATGCAGAAAACAACTATCATTTCAAACAAGCAACTTCTCATTGCGTTCATTACATTTTTTTGCCTGCTGTCAACAAATGCGATATCGCAGGACAGTACAAAAACAAAGGAAGAATTTAAACCTTCCGGCAAAATATGGGGTTATGCTTTTGGAGATTATGCTTATAAACTTCATGCAGATTCTGCAAAAAGAGGAAATGTACAATATTCCCAACTTCCAAAAGGCCATAATTCTTTCAATTTCCGCCGCATTTATTTTGGATACGATTACCAATTTACACCAAATATTTCTTCTGAATTATTGCTTGCACACGAATCCACTTTTGAAGCGAATCCAGGCAATACGGATATATTGACTGACAACAACAGATCCGTTTATATTAAAGCGATGAACATCCGTTTTAAAAATGTAATTCCCCGTGCAATTATTGTTGCCGGACAACAAGCTACGCCTACTTTTGCCACATTAGTGGATGGCATCTGGGGGTATCGTTCTATTGAAAAATCGATTACCGATATGAGAGGGATTTCCAGTTCAACCGATTTAGGAGTAGGCGTTTTTGGAAAGATTGGTAAAAACGAAAATGTGGGTTATGATGTTTTGATTGGAAACAGCAACGGCGGCAAATTAGAAAACAATAATTTCAAGAAAATTTATACTTCACTCTATGTTTATTTCTTTGACAAAAAATTAGTCATCCAGGGGAATTATGAACATGACAGAACTTCCCTAACTCCTGTTCAGGATGTTTCAAACTTCAAAGCTTTTGCTGCTTATAAAACTTCTTCTACAACCGTTGGCGTAGAAGCATTCAGGCAATTAAAAACCAACAACACTTTAGCAGATTCTGTTTATGCAGATGTTATTCCTTCCGGAATTTCATTTTATGTAACGCAACAACTGACAAAAAATAAACTCAACTTTTTTGCCCGTGCAGATTTTTATAATCCGGATAGTAAGTTCGAAAAAGGTAAGAATTACGCCACTGGATATAATACTAACAAAGAAATGTTTGCAACAATTGGCCTTGATTTTGTCGCTTCAAAAAACGTTCATATCATGCCTAATTTATGGTATAATCAATATCAAAGCAAATTAGCCGGTGCATCGGGAAATTTAAAAAATGACTATGACCTGGAAGGAAGAATTACCCTTTATTTTTTATTCAATAAATAATAACAATTAAAAATTAAAAACTCAATTTAAAATTATGAAATTCAGAACATTTATTCTCTCATTCGTCATCATTAGCTTTGGCTTAATGTCCTGCGGTGGTGGCAATTCAAACAATCCGGTCGCTAATAAAAATGAAATTCTGGG
>DATILZ010000343.1:0-4718 GCA_035475995.1 Hanamia sp.
TTTGATTGTTTTATTCTCTGTCATTATTATTTTTGTTGAACCGGTTTAAATCCCATCGGATTCCGTGGTTTATTTTCGGGTATCAATAATTTTTTTAAATAAGCAAATATTTGTTTGTATTTCATCATCATTTTTCAATAAATGCTGTTCTATTTTTTCAATCTTCATCCACAAGTCTTTGTTGTCGAGAATCAGTTGTTTCATTTTTGTAAACAAACGGATTATCTGAATATTTACCGGGATGGCCGTTTCTGAATTTAAAACGCTGGATAGCATGGCAACGCCTTGTTCAGTGAAGACATAAGGAAGCTTTCTTGTTCCACCCTAACTTGATGTGCCAATTTGGTATATCAAGTTTTGAAATTCTTCTTTAGAAAACTGAAACATGAAATCATCAGGAAATCTTGTAAAATTCCTTTTTACCGCTCTATTTAAAGAAGCTGTTTCTACTCCATACATTTCCGCTAAATCCTTGTCCAGCATTACCTTCTGGCCTCGGATAATAAAAATTTTTTCTACAATTGTTTCTTCAGAAATAGCAGAAATTGGTAAAGAAGATTTTGGCATATTTGTTTGTTTACTGTTTGAATAATTTCTCTAAGATCACAATTTGTGACGTTAGAGCTGAAGTATTTTTCGTTTGATATCACAATCTGTGATAGCAAATATTTTTGCTCCGAGCCCATTTTCGTTTAAGATCGCAATTTGCGATCTTAAAAACTTTCATTTTAAGTCTTGAAATCACAGTTTGTGATTTCAAGATTCATAAATTTCACTCCAAAAATTTGATATTCCATTTTCGAATATCAAATGTACTTGAAGTCGCAATTTGCGACTTCCACATTATTCTGGTACCGCTTCCAATTCTTCTTCAACAACCGGCAATTTTCTTGGTTCAAATTTCTTCACTTGCTCTGCAATGTGTTTTATGTGTTCCGGCGTAGTGCCACAACATCCTCCTAAAATATTTACAAATCCTTCTTTTGCCCATTCTTCCAAAATATGCGCTGTTTCATTTGGTTGCTCGTCATATTCTCCAAAGGCATTTGGCAATCCTGCATTGGGATATGCGGAAGTATAACAATTCGCTATTTCACTTAATTCTTCAATGTGAGGTCGCATTTCTCTTGCTCCAAGTGCGCAATTCAACCCCACACTTAAAGGATTGGCATGCGAAACAGAAATGTAAAAAGCTTCCAAAGTTTGTCCACTCAAAGTTCTTCCACTTGCATCTGTTATTGTTCCGCTAATCATGATCGGCAATTCTTCTTTTTTTGTATCCCTGAAATATTTTTTGATTGCATAAATTGCTGCTTTTGCATTGAGCGTATCAAAAATGGTTTCAATCAAAAGAAGGTCAACGCCCCCATCTGCTAATCCACGAATTTGTTCATAATATGCATTGGCAACCTCATCAAAAGTAACAGAGCGGAAACCGGGATTATTTACATCGGGAGAAAGGCTTAAAGTTTTATTTAAAGGACCAATTGCCCCTGCAATGAATTTGCAGTTATTTGTTTCTTTACTGCTTTGGATAAATTCATCAATTGCTTTTCGTGCACATTTTGCAGCAGCCACATTTAATTCATAAGCCAAGGATTGCATGTCATAATCTGCCTGTGCTATGGAAGTGCTGCTGAAAGTATTTGTTTCAATAATATCCGCGCCGGCTTGCAGATAAGCTTTATGAATTGCCTGGATAATTTGAGGTTGAGTCAGGCTTAATAAATCATTGTTTCCTTTTACATCTTTATGCCAATCTGCAACCCTTTCCCCCCGATAATCTTTTTCTTCCAGTTTGTATTGCTGAATCATTGTTCCCATCGCGCCATCAATAATTAAGATGCGTTCATTGAGACATTCCTGAATTGTTTTTTTCATTTTAAAAAAATTATTTTAATAAATACTTTTAGTTTTTCTTAATGGAATTGTTTGTGGTTTTTTTAATAAAATATGCAGCCACATGTATCCTAAAATTCCTGAAACGAGCGATGCCAGCAGGATGGATATTTTTGATTCCGTTATCATGATGTCATCGGTATAGGCAAGCAAAGTGATAAAAATGGACATGGTAAAACCAATGCCTGCTAAAAAACCAATGCCCAAAACCTGTTTCCATTTTAAACCTAACGGTAATGCACAAACGCCGGTGGAAACCGCAAGAAAACTGAATAAAAAAACACCTAACGGTTTGCCGATAATTAATCCTGCAAAAATTCCCAAACTTCCTGGCGTAGCCAATCCCGTATCCCATCCTTTCCCAAAAACAATCGCGGTATTTGCTAATGCAAAAAGCGGGAGAATAATCAAAGCCACCGGCTTGTGCAACCAATCCTGTAATTTATAAGAAAGAGACGTTTTTTCTCCTTTGCCAAATGGAATTGTGAAAGCCAGTAAAATTCCTGCAAGTGTAGAATGAACGCCGGAATGAAGCATAAAATACCACATGGCTATTCCGCCGATAATGTAAAAAATCAGAAAGTTAATTTTGAATTTATTCAACAGCAGCAAAGCAACAAATATTGCCAAAACAATGAGTAAATTAATTAATGATAGTGAGGTTGTATAAAAAATCGCTATTACTAAAATGGCGCCCAAATCATCTATTACTGCGATGGCAGTTAGCAATATTTTTAAGGATGCAGGAACGCGGTTTCCAAGCAAAGAAAGAATGCCGATTGCAAATGCGATATCGGTTGCCATGGGGATGCCGGCTCCGGATTGTGTTGCCGTTCCATAATTAAAAAAAGCGAAAATAGCGGCAGGGATTATCATTCCGCCAACGGCAGCAACTACAGGCAGCATCGCGTTTTTTATGTTGGAAAGTTCACCAACAAAAATTTCTCTTTTTAATTCCAGGCCAATTAAAAAAAAGAAAATAGCCATCAGTCCTTCATTAATCCAATTCTCCGTGGATAAACCTGCAAATTTAAAATGCCACAAATTCAAATAAGATTCACTCACAGAGGAATTAGCAAGCAAAAGGGAAATGATGGTGCATACAATCAGCAGCACGCCTCCTTTTTCGCTTTCAAAAAAATCATTGAACAACTTTGTTAACCTCATTTCAAACACTTATTAGTTAATTGAAAATGTTTTCCAAATAAATCAAATCCAAATCCAAAGCTGAATCTTCCAATAAATAGTAAACGAAATTTTTAAAATCCTGTAGAATAATGCAGAATGTTTTCGTTTATTAGTTCAATTAAAGTTGATGCAACTTTTGCCAAAAATCGCGGGCTGAACAATAAACAAATCCGCCCGGAAAGCGTGTAAAATTAGCATAAAGAGCCGAATATAGCAAATTGCAAATTTTGCAAAACAGTAAATAAAGAAATAACCTGAATCTCAGTTTTCATTTACGCAAAGAGTAAAATTAAAATCTCTTGTTTTTTAAAAGATTAATTTTGTTGATTGTTTTGTTTTTAGCTTACCGATCAAAAAGATGTACGAATGTTTACAGAAAGCTTTCAATCTGAAAAAGAAAATCAACTTCATCAGCTTCATCATAATAATGAACTTTTAATTCTTCCAAATATCTGGAATCCGTTAGGAGCAAAGCTTTTAGAAGAAATCAGATATAAAGCAGTTGCCACTGCAAGCGCTTCTATCGCTTATGCAAATGGCTACCAGGATGGAGAAAACATTTCTTTTGATGAATTGATTTTTATTCTGAAAAGAATTGTAAAGAGCGTAAATATTCCGGTAACTGCAGATGTTGAAAGCGGCTATGCACCAAATAATTCTCTTTTAAAAGAAAATATAAAAAGGCTGATTGATACCGGAATTGCAGGAATTAATTTCGAAGACAGCCGGCATGATGAGCAAAATTTATTTTCAAAAGAAGAACAGTCAGAAAAAATTAATATTATCAAAAAAACTGCATCAGAAAATGGAAGCAATCTTTTTATCAATGCAAGAACAGATGTTTTTATAAAACAAAATGATTTATCAAAAGAAGAAAAATTAGCGGAAGCGATTGAAAGAGGAAAAGCTT
This sequence comes from Hanamia sp., assembly GCA_035475995.1. Classification (GTDB taxonomy): domain Bacteria; phylum Bacteroidota; class Bacteroidia; order Chitinophagales; family Chitinophagaceae; genus Ginsengibacter. Next base: position 3,998 of record DATILZ010000343.1, read on the forward strand.
ATAAAAATGCCGGGGCAGATTGTTTTTATCCGATTTTTTTGAAAGAAAAAGAAGGTATTGAAACCATCATGAAAGAAGTTTTGTTGCCGGTAAATATTTTGATGGTTCCGGGAATTCCTGATTTTTCTGCATTAAAAGAAATGGGAGTTGCAAGGATAAGTCTTGGCCCGGGATTTCTAAAATTTGCAATTAATTCAATGAAAAATATTGCGGAAAAATTATTGAAATATGAAGGAATGGAAGAAATCACAGGCAACCTGGTTAATACAGATTATTTAAAAAATTTAATTTCTAAAAAATAATAAAATGGAAAAGAGAATAGACATTAAAGCGCTGGAACCAAATGCTTATAAAGCCATGTCTGGTTTGGAACAATATATCAGAAGCTCCAAACTCCCGCCATTGCTTCGCGAAATGATAAAAATCCGTGCTTCCCAAATAAATGGCTGTGCTTATTGCATTGATATGCATACTCAGGAAGCATTGAAACTGGGAGAAAATCAACGCAGAATTTTTGCGTTATCAGCATGGAAAGAGTCGCCATTATTTACAGAAGAAGAAAGAGCAGTTTTGCAATTAACTGATGAAGTAACGATGATTTCAAAAGATGGTTTAAGCAATGAAACCTATAATAAAGTGTTGAAATTTTATGATGAAAATGAGTTGGCGTTAATCATCATGCAGGTAATCATTATTAATTCGTGGAACAGGATTGCGATTT
>DATILZ010000344.1:0-4305 GCA_035475995.1 Hanamia sp.
TTTTTTAAATCTGCTTTTCCTATAGGTTGTTGCAAAAGATAAAACAAGCTATCTTCCTTTCGTATAAAAATATTTTCGAGCGAAATATTTTTATTAGGCGCTGCTGTATCTTTTTTAAGATCATGGACCAGTTGTTCGCTAAGCAGTTGAACATGCTCCTTATCAGAAATATTTTGCCGAATATTCTCTGCGATAAATCCAAGCGTTACGGCGAGAAATATCATTAAGAATTCCAAAAAATATTCTTTGAAATTTTTCTTCTCTACATGTGGGTGATGATGTACTTCCATGTTTTCAGTTTGTAGTTTTTGGTTTGTTGTTCAGAAATATTTTCACTTTCTGTTGTCTGTAGACTGTCGTCTGCGGACGGCTCTATGTTTTTTTCTTCACTCATTCTAAATGATATTGTTTTTTCAACAAGCTGATTAAATGGATTGCCTCTTTGGAAGCAGACAATGCCCGCTCATTCATTAGTTTTAAAAATCCATAATAATATTGATAGCGCATCATTACAGCATTAATGGCAATGCGATCGGTAGAAATAAGTGCCGGGTTGCTTTCTTGCGTAAAGCCTGAAGTATTTTCATTTTCAATTTTCTTCACTATAGAAAATAAAACTGCTGCATCAAAAATTCTGTCGTTAATTGAGATAACCTCATTCATCCTTTGCTTCTGAAAGTCTGACCAATAATCAAACCTTTTTATCCATTGATAATAAGAGCCAATACTATCTGCGATAAACTGCTTTTTAATAAGCCTGAGCCCGCCGCTGCTTTTCATTTGCTCAAAGGTTTTTGCAGTTGGAGAAATGACACTGCTACCCATTGTAAGTTGCCGGGCCATGTAATAAAGTTCTTTATTATTATTGTCTTTATTTTGCGTGAGGTAAGTAATGATAGAATCAATTATACGGCAATGTGCCAGGTTAAAATTAATGGCTTCATTATACATTACGGTATCACTTTGCAGATCGTTCACCATTGATTGAACATATTCGTGAAGCTGATTTTTGTCTTTAATACTTTCTCTTATATTCTCTGCAAAAAAGCCAAGCGTAACAGCAAGAAATATCATTAAGAATTCCAGAAAATATTCTTTAAAATTTTTCTTCTTGTGTAGAAGATCTGGATGGTGATGAACTTCCATATTTTCTTTATGAGCTAAATTTACTTATTAGTTAACACTATAATGCTGAGCGATTAATTTTTTAAGCCTCGTGGCTTCGTTTCGCAAATCAATCACTTCGATTTTAAGGCCTTTGTGTATTCCTTTTATATCACTTATTTCTAAGAGGCAGTTGTTTATTACATTGGGATTTATCGATTTTAGATACAGGCTATCGTGCGGATGAATGATGTTATCCGAATTTTTATCTGATACTTTATCCCAGTCATCACTTTTAAGAAGCGGAGCATACAAATCTCTAAGCTTTCCTTTCTGCATCAAAGAATATTCCTGCAATGCCGCAATCGTTTCTACATTTTTGTAATATTCTAAAATACTGTCAGTTACCTGTCTGTCGCGTATCAATCTCCATTCGCCTGCATTGCGCAATTGAAGAATAGTTCTTTCGGTTACAAAATTTTTAATCCCCAACTGGCGAATTAAAAACCGGAAGTCAACATAAATATCGTTTGCTTTTGTTTTTAAAGTAACATTTTTCAGTAGTAGCTTCAATGAATCAGATACATTTATATCCATCTGAATCCAATCTGATAATTCCGGCAAATTCTTTTGATCCTGGCTCAAGTCTTCATAAAAAGATTGTATATATTCTTTTTCATGGGTGCGCGCAACAAAACTTTCTCTTATCTGCTCGGCGAAAAAGCCCATGGTTACGGCAAGAAATATCATTAAGAATTCCAGAAAATATTCTTTGAAATTTTTCTTCTTGTTATGAAGATCCGGGTGGTGATGTACTTCCATGTTTTGATTTCCGATTTATTCAATTATTGATTTTTGATTCTGTATTGGGTAAAATATATATTGTAATTATTTCTTCATTCACTGTTCACTCATCACTCATTTATTCTTTTTTCAAAACGCCTATCAATGCCACAGCGTGCCGGTATAAAGTGTCGGCACGATCCACTTTACGGTCAAAGAATCTTGAACGTACCAATTCTTCATACACATTGAAAATGGTTTTATCATAAGTGAGCAATGGAGGATTGCTATTTAAGAAAGAATCAATCCTTTTTTGATCAAATAAAACCCGATTAGCCTGGTAAATATTATTGGCGACCGCATTATAGTTAAACTCAAATATTTGCGCTCTTATTTTTCTTACTTCGACGTAAATGGCTTCATCGCTATTATCATCTGATTTCATTGACCTGCAAAGCAGGTCGTATTCAGCTACTTTTTTTGCAAGGGAAGAATGTGCAAAATAACTAAGGGAACCGGAACTTTTCATTTGTTCAAAAGTGGCATCATTTGGCACAAAGATTTCTGATGCCGCACCAAACAGTCCATACCAATATAATTTACCGGAAGGAATTTCTTTCGGTTGATGTGCTGAAAGCAACTGAAAAAGTGTATCCACATTATGATCCGCATTGGTCATATAATTGATATACCTTCTTAGTTGAATTGTATCAGACACAAGATCATTCACCATTTCCGCTGCGTAAATTTTAGCTCTGTGATGTTCTGTGATTTTTTCACGAATATTCTCAGCAATAAATCCAAGTGTCACTGCAAGAAAAATCATTAAGAATTCCAAAAAATATTCTTTAAAATTTTTCTTTTTATGATGAAGATCGGGATGATGATGTACTTCCATTTTGATTTGTATTAGTTTCAGATGTTTTTTTTATTTAAGATGATACGCTTTTTTTAATACATCAATTAATTGTTGGGCATGTTGACTGCTTAATATAGCTACTTTATTATTTATTTCAGTAGTAGCATAGAGGTAATGATAGGCGATCATAACTTTATTGACAATATTGAAATCATTGGACAACAGTGGAGGATTATTTGCAGGTTCCAGAATATCAACATCTGCATTTGATTGCACTTTTGCAAACATGTGCTGAAAAATATATCCGTCAAATAATTCGCTATTAACGGAATGCACATCATCTACCTTTTGCCTTTGTAAATCACTTTGACTAATAAAAAATTGAAGCGATTGATAATAGTTGGATATGCTGTCCAGAATGCTTCGTGATTGAATAAGTTTCAATGTGCCTGAACTTTTCATTTGGTCGAATGTTCTTGTATCAGGTGTATAGATGTTATTGTTGCCTGTGATAAAACGTGCAAGAAAATAGATATGGGAAGTATTGGAGCCATTAAATTTTAATAGCGAAATCAACGTATCAGTTCTGCGATCACTTAATTGGTTCAATGACAGGTCTTCATTAAACATGGCCACATCAGATTGCAGGTCTGCAATCATAGATTGCATATCACTGTTTATTTCATCGCTGTTTTTAAAATGTTCACGAAGGCTTTCAGCAAAAAAGCCCATAGTTACTGCAAGAAATATCATTAAGAATTCCAAAAAATATTCTTTGAAATTTTTCTTCTTGTGATGAAGATCAGGATGATGATGTACTTCCATTTTGATTTTAAAACTTTATATTTTCATAGTAAACCCACAATTATGAGTCAGATTCTTATTTTACTAATTCGCAAACTAATCTTTAGTAAAAAAAGTTTTCTAACTAGCGTGGTTCTTTAATCTGCATCAACAACCACGTTCTTTTTTATCTCGAAATTTATTTTTCTCTTCTTATATTTCTTCGTAAAAAAATAAATCACACAGTTCACTGCAATAAAAATTTTATTTGCTATTCCATTCATTATTTTTTCTGTCCACATCAGGCAATACATTTTCCGGATCAAGAATTACTTTAGCAATTTTATTTTTAGAAGGATATTTAAAAGTCCAGGTGCCTCGTGCAATATTTCAACTGGTAATCGGATCGTCTCTGCTTGACCGTTAGCCTGGATAACTTTTACTATAACAGGCAAGATCATTTTGGCTTTATTCCCGATGGTAATCAAAGCGCCTTTGCCAGGATCATTGTCAATATATTTTACTGATGTTATTGCCTGGTCAAGTTTCCAGGTTGTAAAAAACCATTCTTTCCAAAACCAATTCAGGTCTTCGCCTGTCGCATTATTAATACAATGAAAGAAGTCGTAAGGTGTCGGATGTTTGAAAGCCCATGCTTCTGTATATTTTCTGAAAGCATAATCAAAGCGTTCTTTACCAACAACAACAGTTCGAAGTAAATTAAGCCCGTACGCTGTTTTGCCATAATACTGGTAATGCTGTTTACTATCCATGGC
>DATILZ010000345.1:0-7869 GCA_035475995.1 Hanamia sp.
AAATATCTCTTTTAAAATATTTTGTGGAAAAGGAAATAATGGCGGCGATGGATTGGCTATTGCAAGGCTTTTATCAGAAAAAAATTATGATGTTTCAATTTTTATTTTAGAAAACAAGCAGGCCGGCTCTCCGGATTTTGAAACCAATTTTCTCCGGTTAAACAAGACAACAGTAAAAATATTTTATTTAGATAATGAAGCTTCTTTTCCTGTTTTATCAAAAGATGAGTTGATCATTGATACAATATTTGGAACCGGATTAAACAAAAAACCAACGGGATTAGTTTTATCATTAATAAATTTCATTAATGATAACTCATCAAACGTAATATCAATTGATGTTCCAAGTGGGTTATATACAGATAAAAGCTCTGTTGGAAATGCAATCATTAAAGCAACTTATACGCTCACTTTTCAAAATCAAAAACTGGCTTTTTTAATGCCGGAAAATAAATCTTTTGTGGGTGAAGTTGTTTTATTAAACATTGACCTTTCCAAAGGATTTGAAGAAAATGAAAAATCAACTTTGGAGTTTGTTGAAGAAAATTTAATTAAAAAAATATACGCCCCAAGAAACCAATTTTCCAACAAAGGAAATTACGGTTATGCATGCCTCTTAGCCGGCAGTTATGGAATGATGGGAGCCGCTGTTCTCAGTGCCCGTGCATGTTTGAGAAGCGGCGTTGGCAAATTAACCTGTTACATTTGCGAAGCGGGATATAATATTTTACAGACTTCTGCACCAGAAGCAGTGTGTAAAATTTTTGGAGATAAATTTATCAAAGATCCAAAAGATTTTACCGATTTTGATGTAGTTGGAATTGGCCCGGGAATTGGGAAATATGAATCACATAAAAAACTCTTACAGGATTTATTTTCAAATTTTAATAAGCCGATAGTCATTGATGCTGATGCATTAAATGTTTTGAGTGAAAATCAGTTTCTTTATAAATCAATTCCAGCACACAGCATTATAACTCCGCACCCAAAAGAGTTTGAAAGATTATTTGGAAAAAGCGATTCAGATTTTGACAGAATGAATCTTGCATTATCAAAAGCAAAAGAATTGAATATTTATATTGTTCTGAAAGGCCATTATACTTTTATTGCCTCACCTGATGGACAAGGATTTTTTAATTCAACTGGTAATGCAGGAATGGCTACAGCAGGCGCCGGCGATGTACTCACCGGAATAATTACTGGTTTACTTGCACAGAAATATTCTCCTTTAAATGCTGCTATTTTCGGAGTTTATCTCCATGGGCTTGCAGGTGACATTGCTGCAAAAAATATTTCTGAAGAAGCTTTAATCGCTGATGATATAATTGAAAATACCGGGAAAGGATTTAAGGAAATTTCTTCACAATAACTTATACGTATAAAAATATTTTGTTTGTAGTATAAAAATATTAATTTTGTTTTTTTAAGAAAATGCTATGGACAATAAAATAACGCTCAGCTTTGATGAATCAGTCATTTCAAGGGCAAAAGAATACGCAGCAGATAATGGCATCAGCCTTTCCCGCCTGATAGAATTCCTGTTGAAAAAAGTAACTTCCTCTCACTACAATGATCTTGAAGATTTCCCTATTTCAGATTGGGTATTCCAGGTCGGTGAAGGTCAGGCAGAGTATCACACAAAATCGCAAAAAACCCGGAAGAAAGCAAAAGAAGAATTCTTTAAATCGAAAAAATGAGAATTTTTTTAGACGCTAATATTTTAGTTTCGGTAGTGAATAAAGAATATCCTTTATTCACTACTACCGCACGTATTCTAAGCCTTGCAGACAAAAAAGGATTTCTTCTTTACACATCACCGGTGTGCCTGGCAATTACATTTTATTTTGCTGAAAAAAAATTTAAAAGCAAAAAAGCAAAAAATAAAATTCAAATATTATCTGAACATATTAATATCACTTCAGTTGACGACAATGCGGTTTCGGAAACGCTTAAAAACCGGGCTATCAATGACTTTGAAGATGGATTGGAATATTATTCGGCTCTGGAAAAAAATTGTAATTGCATTATTACCGAAGACGTGGATGATTTTTATTTTTCGAAAATTGAAGTATTAAAAAGCGAAGAATTTTTTAAAAAATATTGTTTAAAAATCATCTGAAAATGGTGTCAGTTTCAAATATTAAAATCTGAAAGAAATATATTGCCATCATAAATCACAATTCCAACAATCTTATCTTTGTTCCTTCATAAACCAAAAATTTTCAATCATGCCTTCATTTGATATTGTTAGTAAAGTGGACCTTCAAACGCTTGATAATGCAATCAACACGGTTTCCAAAGAAATTAAAAACCGTTTTGATTTTAAGGGAAACCATGTAGTTATTGATCTCAATAAAAAGGATTTAAAACTAAACCTTGAAGCAGACAGTGAAATGAAACTTACACAGATCATTGACGTGCTCATCAGCAAGAGCATGAAGCAGGGATTGGCGGCAGAAATTTATGATCTGAAAAAAGAACCTTATCAAAGCGGGAAAGTAGTGAAAAAAGAAATCCCGGTGCGCAACGGCATCAGCCAGGAAGATGCAAAGAAAATTGTAAAGCTGATAAAAGACGGAAAGTATAAAGTGCAGGCTTCTATTATGGATGATATGGTGCGAATTTCAGGCAAAAAAATTGATGATCTCCAGGCTGTTATACAAGCTTCAAAGGGCTGGGATCTTGGCCTGGCGCTACAATATGTGAATATGAAAAATTAGGAAACTGCTTTATTTCTTTGTTTGCTGAAATAATGTTAGAATGGATTGTTTTTTTTGTGTAAAATTAACCTGCTCTGCATTTTTCCACTGCCTTAAATACTAATTTCGTCCTTTCAAATAATTGCTATCGGACGCTTTTGCTTACCTGAAGGAATGTAATGTTTTAGTTTTTTAGAAAATTTATACATTTTTAAAATCTACAGGTATGCAACACAAATTTTTGTTAGGGCTTTTAATGCTGGCTATAACTTCAACAACTGCCCAAACTTTACAAACATGGAATTGGGAATCTTACAGAATGAAATTTAAGGCGCCCGATAATATGATAGTTCAGGAAAATGATGCCACCGGTTACCAGGCTACCAATAATAATATTACGCTCAATATTTATCCGAGAACAGGTGAGAATCTGACTTATGATGGAATGAAAAATGCCATTGTAAATTGGGCAAACCAGGTTTCCCTAAATTATGATCCAAGTACACAGCCGATTTATCTTAGCAATATAAACCGCTATTGGGGATGCGCAATTGATGGTGTTAAACAAGGTTTTTCTGCATCAGCGCTTTTGCTGATAAACCCTGATTATCCAAATCTTAGTTATTATGTATGGATTTCTTATGCTCCTGACTATTATCATGATGCAGTAGCGATTCTTAGAAGCTTCGAACCGCTTTAAATCAAAATTACTTTAAGTTTTTACAGTTTGAAAGTAAGAATTGAAGAATTAGAAAACAATCTAATGATTGCTCTTACCATTTCATAACCACAAACCTGATTTCTTTATACCCATCTGCTTCATACAATACCCCGATTTTTTTCTTTGATATTTTTACAATATCAGAATAGCCGGTATTTTTTGGTTCAATTAAAAACTTTTTCTTCCAGCTTTTTCCTTCATCAAAACTGATGCGTAAAGTAAGACTGTCGCGGTTTGTCGTATCATCATTGTTACAAAAAGCCAGAACAGATTTTCTGTGTTTGATGCCTATATTTAATAAACTTCCTTCACAGATCGGGTCAGGTAAATGATGATCAACATAAGTGGTATCCCATGTTTCACCACCGTTTTTACTCATAGAAACAACGCGATATTTTCCTGTCTGATTGCGGCTGTTCATTATCAATGAATTGTTGGTTAATTGTGCAGCCGTGCTTTCATTCGAACCTTCAAAAGGAACTGTTTCGCTCAAACGAAAAGTAGCACTGTGATCGTCTGTATAATATCCATGCGCCTGGTAATCTCTCAATTCAGATTTCGCATCGCCTGATGAATGATTGGCTGCTACGTAAATTCTTCCTTTATATTTTCCATGTTCAAATTGCAATGCATGTCCCGGCGTATTTGCATAAGTGCGCCAATCTTCTTTAAAGTTCCATGCAGGATTGACTTGTGGTTGATTAATTCGATTAACCTGTGTGGTTATATCTACCGGATCACTCCATGTTTTTCCATTGTCAGTACTTGTTTTGAATAAAACATCCCGGTGACCTTTTCCTTTTCTCAACTCACCTTCATGGCCGTTACCTGTGTTATAAAATAAAAATATTCTTCCTTGCGGAAACCGGGGATCAGTAAGATCTGCAACAGGCGCGGGATTGCCCGCCTGCAAGCTGTCATTGCTCGCAACAATTTGTAAAGGGGTCCATGTTTTTCCATTATTACTGCTTCTTTTTAAAACGATTTTTATATTACCAAAATCACCTGATCCATTTACCCTGCCTTCACAAAACGCCAGCAGATCGTCGTTTGGGGCTTTGATGATTGCAGGAATACGAAAGGATTTGTAACCTTCTGTACCTGAAACAAAAACAGGAATGGATTTGGATTGAGCAAATATTTTTATGGAACAAAAAAGGAAAATGATTATAAAAGTTGCTTTACTGAAAGTTTTTTTCATAATGAAAGTTTAAGTTAAATGAGGGTTACATAAATAAAAATTGACGTAGAAAAATCTGCCGGAAAACTAATTTGTGAACATTGGGGTGTAATTCGTCGCGAGCATTTTAAAAATCTTCGAGCAATTTCCAGCAATACCATTCCTGCCTGGGCAGGTGAAACGGCCCTTTGAACAAATTGCCTTTTGCTGTTTGTGCAACAGTTCCATTGCGATGCAGATAACCAAACCATTCGCCAAATTCCTTATCATGAAATTTCGTGTATGCATAACCGTTAATCTGTTGATGCCATTCTTTATATTTTTCATTTCCGGTCATAGTGTAGGCCAATAAAGTGGCGATGATCGCTTCATTTTGCGGCCACCAAAATTTCATGTCTTGCCAATATTCCTGCACAGGCTTGTTGTAAACATCCCGGAAATATAAAATGCCTCCAAACTCTTTGTCCCAGCCGCGTTCCCACATATAATCGAGCATTTTACAACCCAGCTCAATTAAATGAGCATCATTATTTCTGTACTTTGCTTCATGCAAAATAAACCACGCTCCTTCTATCGCATGTCCCGGATTTAAAATGCGTCCATCGATGTGATCAATGATATTTCCATCAGGCGCCACTTGTTCCATCACACATTTGATATCATCTTTTACAAAATAAGTTTCGATTTCTTTGATCCATTTATCAATCCATTCATCACATCGCGGATCACCAATTGTTTCTCTTAACTGTTGCGCGGTATTCATCATGATCATTGGTACTCCAATCCCTTTTGAAGGACGAGTATCTGAAAACTTCGCTGGAAGTTTTAAATCACCTTTTGCATAAGCAATACATTTTCCAAAAAGTCCTCTTGCCCGCATCGCCATTTCTTCATCACCACTTGCTTTTGCATAAGCCGCAAAGGCAATAACAGCAAATGTTTCAGAGAAAAAATATCTTCTTTTGCGAATCGGTTTTCCTTCACGTGTAACATGAAAAAACATTTGCCCGTCTGTATCAAAACAATGATCCAATAAAAAGTCAACACCTTTTTTTGCACCATCAAGCCAGCCGATAACTTTCAGGTCTTTTTTTTGTTCAACAGTATTGTACAAAGTGGCCAAAAGCCATGAAGCACGCCCTTGTATCCAAACGGCTTTATCATCATCCAGCAAACTTCCATCTCTTTCCCGCATTAATAAATATCCGCCAAATTCGTTGTCAATACTTTTAGGAAACCAAAAAGGAATGGTATCATTAAGCAATTGATTTTTATAAAATTCTGCTTGTTGGTTCAAATAATCGTTGTCTAAATTCATTATTAAATTATTGGATTATTAAATTGTTACTTCTTCTTTCCTGATACCGGACCTGCTCTTTTACTCATTAATGCCTTACTCAGATCTTTTCCTAAAACATCATATCCATCAGCATTTGGATGCAAGCCATCGCTTAAAAATAATTTTGGATTAATTTTATTTCCAATCAAAAAATCTTTTCCAAAATCCGTATACTCTACATTATTTTTTAACGCCATCTCTTTAATTTTTTTATTGATTTCCGCAACATGCGCTTCTGATTTTGCACGAGGCAAAATTCCAGCCATGATAAGATTTATGGTTGGTTTTCTTTCTTTAATGGCATTGATCAAAAATTGCAAACCTTCCACAATTTCAGAATCAGAACTGCGAGCAGATAAATTATTCGTACCGATCATCAACACTATATTTTTTCCATTGAAATCATCAAACTCTCCGTGATAAACGCGCCACAAAACATTTTCAATTCTATCCCAGCCAAATCCTGCATTCTGCACTTTTAATGGCTTCAAATACTTATCCCATGCGGCGTTACCGCGACTTATATTATATGCAGGCGTTCCTCCAAAAAAATGAATGATGGAATTTCCAATGATCAGGTTTTCGGGTGAATTTTGTTGAATATCCTCTTTCACTTTTTCGTGCCTGCTGATCCAATCGTAACCATCGCGATATTGTTCTATTGGAATTTCTGTTGAAATATTTCCTTTGGGTTCATTTAAAATCTCCCTGATTTTTTTCTCATAAGCAATGGCATATTTCATCATACCGATATCATTTGGATGTAATCCCTCTGTGGTGGAATTAATATCAAAACCAATTTCTTTATCAGTGAGTAAATAAATATTTTTCATTCCCGATTCATGTAATTCATTGAAAACTTTTTCAATTACCAGGCTGCTATGGTGATATTCATTCAATCTTGCTGTGTCCATAAAATAGGGTGCATAACCAACCGCGTGTCCTACAAACAAAAGAGGAACATCTTTATTTCTCTCACGCAATTTATTTACCCCATAAATCAGCCGGCTTTTGATTTCTTCATCAGAATAACCACCAGTAAGATTCGGCATGCAATCTAAAATATACAGTTTCGCATCCACTTTTGCCATCAGATCAAAAATGGGTTTTTCAAATCGTCCGTTACCGGAAAAGCCAAGATTGATAACGGTTCTGTCGATATTCCTTTGCAAAATATTTGTCCATGCAAGACCAGGACGCGAGGCCACAGCTCCCTGGAGAATAGAAGTGCCATAAGCCACAATTGGTTTTTCTTTTCTTTTTTGCACAAACGCAAAAGAATCTTTTTCATTGGCTCCAATTGATAGCCACTTCACAGAATTATATAATGGCAAATACAAATAAAAATCTGCAACGCCGGTGCTGTTTTTTGCAAGAAATAAGTTCTTAAAAGTATATGAACAAGTATCACCGAAATGATAACGGGCGGGTGCCCAATTCCAGTCACCATTGACATCCATTGCAAATAAATCAACGCCACTAACACCTGTTGATGGCATATGCGGCATTGAAAAATTGTTGCTGGCTAAAGTATATTTCACAGAGATTTCTGTAGCCGAAGTTTTAAAATGAATAAATTCTCCGGCAGTATTTTCAGATAAGCCCCAAACTGGTTTTCGCACACTATCTTTCATTGCAGTTGGAAGCCGATGAAAAATATTTGCCGAATCAGGAACACAAACACCTTCTACAAATTTCGGTTCGTACCATCTGGTTTGTTGTTGAGAAAATGCTTGTTTAATAAATATAAGAGCGAATAAAAGAAAGAGATATTTTGTCATTTCAATTTTATTTAGTTGGCATAAAATTATTGGATACACTTTGATTAGCCGTATTTATTTCAATTGAAAAAGTGCTTGCCGGTAAACCTGCCTCATTCTGCAAATTAGCATAGGTAAGGGTTTGAAGCCATACAACAAGTTAATAACTT
>DATILZ010000346.1:0-4459 GCA_035475995.1 Hanamia sp.
ATATTTCCGGTATCTTTTTCATAATGCAGCCGGTGAGTTTGAAAACAGTTTTGAAAATCGGGCGGTGTATTAAATTTTGTTCTTTCAATTTCGGTTACGATGATGTCATTCGTTTCACGATTCAGTGTTCCGGTAAGCCTGCAGATGGTATAATATTTTTTGATACCTTCCTGAAAATATGTGTAAGAATATCCTGAAATCTCTGAACCGTTTGTCGTTAATTCCAACACATATTTTATATCACTGTCAAAACCCGGGATCCCAAATCCTCCTTCATCAAATCCACCTTTCCACTGCCCATTAAAGTTGATGTCACCTCTATTATGTGATTTATAATGAGAAGCACTTTTTTGAGAAGAGTAATTTTGAGATAATGAATTTTGTGCAAACAAACCTAATCCCAAAAACAGTAAAAAACACAGAGTAAAAATTCTTTTCATCATGCCCGAATATTTGTTCATTCAAAATTAATTGTTATTAAAAGCATATCCTCCCAAAGGAATATCATCTTTGTCTAATACTTCGTTAAATTTGCTGTTCAAAAAATTAAAAAGAGAATAATTTTAACTTGTAGAATGATGAATATAACTTTTCCTGATGGAGCTGTAAGGCAGTATGAACAAGGGTCTTCAGCGATGGATATTGCGAAATCAATTAGCGAAGGACTTGCACGCAGGATTTTAGCAGCAGAAGTAAATGGTGAAATTTGGGATCTTTCAAGACCAATAAATAACGATGCTTCTATTAAATTTTTAACATGGGAAGATGCCAATGGTAAATCGACTTTCTGGCATTCATCTGCCCATTTAATGGCCGAAGCTGTTGAAGATACTTTTCCCGGAGTCAAATTTTGGGTGGGACCACCAATCGAAAAGGGATTTTATTACGATATTGATTTGGGAGATAATGTGATTACAGAAACTGATCTGGTGAAACTTGAAAAGAAAATGTCGGAACTGGCAAAGCAAAATAATCCTTTTGTGCGCAAAGAAATTTCAAAAGCCGATGCGATAGAATATTTTGAAGAAAAAGGTGATGAATACAAACTGGATCTGCTTTCGAATTTACAAGATGGCAATATTACTTTTTATACACAGGGCAACTTTACGGATCTGTGCCGCGGCCCTCACATTCCCTCTACAGGCTTTATTAAAGGAATAAAATTAACCAGCATTGCAGGCGCTTACTGGAAAGGAGATGAAAAAAATAAAATGCTCACCCGCATTTACGGTGTTACATTTCCCAATCAAAAAGAACTGGATGAATACCTTGTTTTTTTAGAAGAAGCAAAGAAGCGCGATCATCGCAAAATTGGTAAGGAACTGGAATTATTTACTTTTTCAGAAAAGGTAGGGCAAGGTTTGCCATTGTGGCTTCCCAAAGGTGCAATGCTGCGTGGAAGGCTGCAGGATTTTATGCAAAAAGCACAACTGGAAGCTGGATATCTTCCTGTTGTTACGCCTCATATTGGTTCTAAAAATCTATATGTAACCAGCGGCCATTATGAAAAATACGGTGCTGATAGTTTTCAACCGATAAAGACACCGGTAGAAGGAGAAGAATTTTTTCTGAAACCAATGAACTGCCCGCATCATTGTGAAATTTACAAAGCGATACCCAGAAGCTATAAAGATCTTCCATTAAGGCTTGCAGAGTTTGGCACCGTATATCGTTATGAACAATCGGGCGAATTGCATGGACTCACCAGGGTTCGCGGATTTACACAGGATGATGCGCATTTATTTTGCATGTCGGAGCAGGTAAAAGAAGAATTTAAAAAAGTAATCGACCTGGTTTTGCATGTATTTAGTTCGCTTGGTTTTAAAGATTATACCGCACAAATTTCCTTGCGTGATCAGGATGACAGAACCAAATATATTGGCAGTGATGAAAACTGGGATCTTGCAGAAAAATCGATAATGGAAGCTGTAAATGAAAAAGGTTTGGAAAATGTGGTAGTTGAATATGGTGAAGCTGCGTTTTATGGCCCAAAACTGGATTTTATGGTGCGCGATGCGATTGGAAGAAAATGGCAATTGGGTACAATACAAGTAGATTATAATTTGCCTGAACGCTTTGATCTTACTTACATTGGGGAAGATAATGCAAAGCACCGCCCGGTGATGATCCACAGGGCACCATTTGGAAGCCTGGAAAGATTTGTGGCTGTTCTGATTGAGCATTGTGCCGGAAAATTCCCCATGTGGCTCGTACCTGTGCAGGTAAAAATCTTGCCAATCAGTGATAAATTTCTACCTTATGCAGAAAATGTTTTAAGTCAATTAAAAAATAATGATATTCGTGCTGAAATTGATGAAAGAAGTGAAAAAATTGGCAAGAAAATAAGAGATACTGAGTTGGCAAAAATCCCGATAATGCTTATTATTGGGGAGAAAGAAGTAAATGAAGAGAAAGTTTCAGTACGCAGACAAGGCAAAGGTGATGAAGGAACAAAAACCTTGACTGAAGTGATCGAAAATATTAAAGAAGAAGTTAAGAATAAAACGCAGATCTGATTATTTAATTATTCATCATCAAATAAAAAATTTATAAACTAAAATCAATTAATGGCATTTCCACCAAGACCGCCAAGAGGCGCATTTAACCCACGTTTTAAAAAAGAACAGCAACAGGAACACCGTACCAACCAGATGATAAGAGTACCACAGGTACGTTTGGTAGGCGACAATGTAGAGGTAGGAATTTACTCTACTGCAGAAGCACAAAGAATCGCAAATGATCAGGGGCTCGACCTGGTAGAAATTTCTCCGCAGGCAGATCCGCCGGTTTGTAAAGTAATAGATTACAACAAGTTTCTTTATGAAAAAAAGAAACGGGAAAAAGATATGAAGGCTAAAAGCAAGGTTTCTGAAGTAAAAGAGATCCGCTTTACACCAAATACTGATGATCACGATTTTGATTTTAAATCAAAACATGCCGAAAATTTTTTAAAAGACGGCAATAAAGTAAAGGCTTATGTGCAGTTTAAAGGCCGTGCCATTATGTTCAAAGAAAGAGGCGAATTGTTGTTATTGAAATTTGCTGAAAGGCTTGTAGATGTAGGAACTCTCGAGAGTATGCCGAAATTAGAAGGGAAAAGGATGTTTGCGATTTTTGCACCAAAAAGCCAGAAGAAAAAGTAAGAACACCTTGAGATCATCTAAAATAGAATCATTCTTATTTGTTGGTTTACCGCCGGTATACGGGCATATTTTGTTTAAGGCATTAACAAATTCACTATTGATTTATACGGAAATTTGCGCGCGGTTTTGCGCAGGCGCTTTTGAGAAATGCACACTTAAATCCTTGCTCTAAATTGTATATTTCAGAATATTGTCAGTTTAATTACTCAAATTATGCGTATTATTACGATTGCTTAAATTTGGTAATTATTCTGTATGATATCCCATAATTAATGTAGATTTTTGCAATGTTCTTTATTATTAAAAAATTCATTATTAGACTATGAAACCAGAAACAGACGATGTTATTAATGTGATGATTGTTGATGACCATGTACTGTACCGCGCAGGCGTAAAAACCGCACTTTCCTCCAAAAAAGATATTAAAGTAATCGCTGAAGCAGATAATGGCGCCCACCTTCTCAATATGCTGAAGGGCATTCAGCCGGACGTGATTTTGCTGGATATACAAATGCCGATCATGGATGGGATTACTACTTTACCGGAAGTGAAAAAATTATATCCGGGAATAAAAATCGTCATGCTCACCTTACTTGATGACCAAAGTGTAATTACGAAATTGATGGAACTTGGCGCAAACAGTTACCTCGTAAAAACATCAGATGCGGAAGTAATTTATGAAGCGATTAAAACATGTCATGAACAGGAATTTTATTTTAATTCCATGACGAATAAAGCGCTTTTAAATAATCTGCGTCAAAAAAATATGTCGTCTCCATTCAAAACAAACCATGATGACGCAGTTCTTACTGAAAAAGAAATTACGATTTTACGTTTGATGTGTGAAGAAAAAAGCACACGTGAAATTGCGGAAGCGGTCGATCTGAGTCCACGCACGATCGAGGCCATTCGTGATAAACTAAAAACTAAAACCGGTACAAAAAGTACAGCAGGCCTCATTATGTTTGCAGTGAAAAATAACCTGCTGGATCAGGAAATTTAACTCCTTTTACTCAAATCAAGCATCTACTTTTGCTCATTCATTTTTTTAATTATGAATGAGCATTTTTTTATCTATAATAACCAGTTTTTTCATAAGGGCGAAACAGTCACCACAATAGATAATCGTGGTTTGCGATATGGAGACGGTTTATTTGAGACCATGCGAATGCATGAAGGGAAAATTCTAAATGAAGATTTTCATTTTGAGAGATTTTTTAATGGAATGAAAATACTGGAGTTTGATATACCTGAAAATTTTTCACGGGTATTTTTTCAACACGCCATTAAAGATCTTTTGCTGATGAATTGCATTG
>DATILZ010000347.1:0-6028 GCA_035475995.1 Hanamia sp.
TAGTCTATGTACGCATCGCGGATTTGTTCCACAGTGATCATTGGTTTGCTTGTTGCTTTTGCCATAAACTTAATTTTTGAGGATAACTTTGAAGATTTTTGACGCTATTGAAAGATTTTTTATTGTCAATAAAGGTACGCCGTAAACTTATTTTAAAGCTTCGTTTTTCTTTGAAAATGAGCTGCACAAAGAGATTTTAACAAATCTGAATGCCCGAAGAATTAACAATTACGAGTTAAGAATTAAGAATTAAAAATTATTGAATAATTTTTCTGATTCTTACGAAAATTCCTTTTCCGAAAATAAAGCTGTTACCGGAAAGCGAAGGAGAAGTAGTGTATTTTTTAATTTATCTTTGATAGAATTTTATAGAATTTAAACTTTAATCCGTCAAAATTCTTTTCTCAGTAAAGCAACAAATATTCAATATTCTTGTTTGAAAATTGTAGCACTTTTTACAATAAAACCAATAAAAAAAATGAAAAAGATTCTTATTCCCTGTTTATTATTATTCATTTCTTTTGGCTTAAGAGCACAGGATTCTGCAGTCAAAACGGCTGAAAGGTTTTTAGCGCTTTATAATGCCGGGCAGTATGAACAGGCCGATACGTTAGAAGCGCCGCGTTTTAAAGAAACCATGCCACTTTCTACTCCCGCACAATTTCAACGGCTGCTAAACCAGTATGGAAAATTCATAAAAGTTAACTCTGCTGAGGGAAATGTGATAGAAGATTATTATGACGTAAAACTTAATACATCGTACACCAATGCAGATATTATTTTTCGCTTTGCCGTAGGAAAGGATGATGGATTAATACGATATTTTGCTCTTGATAAAATTATACGAAAGTAAAAATGCCTCCTGATAAATTAGCTGATTTACTTCTTCTTAATTCGTTTTCATGAAAAGAGAACTAACTTCATGGCACAGCCCTTCTGTAAACAAAGAAATGCCCATTGTTACTTATGGCGATTATGGATTTGCACTTTTACTGATTCCGACGGCGGCAGCGGATTACCTGGAGTACGAGCGTTTTCAGTTGATTGATTCAATTGTACCTCATATTAACTCAGGTAAAATAAAAGTATTTTCTATTAACAGCATGAATAATGAAAGCTGGATGAATAATGAAATGTTGGGTGAACACAAAGCCATCCGGCACAACCAATTCAACGAATATGTTTTTAAAGAAGTGATTCCCTTTATAAAAAGCAGTACTTCAGCAGAAACGCCTATAATCACTTGTGGGGCGAGTTTCGGCGCTTTGCACAGTATGAATTTATTTTTAAAAAGACCTGATATTATTAATGGAGTTATAGCAATGAGCGGCGTTTATGATTTGCATGAATACACCAAAGGACATGATGATGAACAGGTTTATTATAATTCGCCCATGAATTATATGTCGAATCTTACAGACAACCGGTACCTGGAAAACATTCGCAAAAGCAATCACATTCACATTCTTTCGGGTAGTGGCGATTATGAAGATCCGCAGGCAGCAAGAGATTTTGCCGGTGTTTTATACAACAAAGGAATTAATTATGAACTGGATATTTGGGGAAATGATATGAAACACGACTGGAGTACATGGCGTAAAATGTTACCGTATTATATTGAATCAAGGTTTTAGTATGTTTTGCTATTCATTTGGTAAATACCTATTTCCTTCTTTATTTTTAATAAAATTTTTTGAATGTTCACGTTCAAGATTGTGCCAGTTTTTTCCGCGATTCTTCAATGCCGCCTCGCTATCAATCATTAAAGTCCATATATCAGAACTCCAGAATAGTAAGTCAGTATTAGAATATCTTTGTCTTCCTTTGCTTAAGGATCCTAATGCTTGATCAATGTTATAAATATAATACATGGCTGTAGAATCGATTAAATCGTTTAAAGTAATTAGGTCTTTTATTAAAGAACGAATTTTTTCTTCTTTATAATTAAAGTATTCATACCAATCTAAAAAAGGTATTACAGAATCATGAGTTGCAATTACAGAATCGTTTGGATTAATTTTACTACAAGCATCATTAATCATTTTACGTTTGACATTTGAAAAGTTTTGCTGTTCCATATTAACATTCAAGGATAAAACTAAAAAGTATATTTCTTGGTGGATTTTTACAAGCCTATTCGATACAAGAATTAAAGATTTTAATTTTCTCTTTTCTTTAGGCAAATGTTGATTAATAAAATAAAATACGATGGCTGCACACAAAGAATAACAAAGTTTCAAATAAATATCTCCCATACTAAATATCCATGGTGCTTTAGCAGGGAAACGCTTTAACAGTAGTTCTATTAATAAAATTGAACCAAAGGCAACAATAAAAATAATTTTTATCAATTTAGGTAACGAAATGATCCTTAATATTATGACAGGTGGAAGTCTTTTTGATTTTTTATGTATTTATTTAAATTGCTTTTAATAAAAATACTATAAAACTTTTTGGAATTAGTGCAGGTTAAAATACCCTATTATCTATTAAGCAGTTTTGCCTTAAAACGATAATAAAAAGCAAAAATCTTCTTCTCTCTTTTTCAACTTTCTTTTCCCTTCTTACTATTTTGTAAATTTACCGGATGGAAAAAAAATTATTTCTGCTTGATGCAATGGCGCTTATTTATCGTTCATATTATGCTTTGATACGCAGCCCAATAATCACTACGAAAGGGAAAAATACCAATGCCCAATACGGATTTACGAGTACGCTGGTAGATATCATTAAAAAAGAAAATCCTACCCACCTTGCTGTGGCTTTTGACACCATTGCACCTACCGAAAGACATACCGATTTTGCCGCTTATAAAGCGCAAAGGCAGGAAGCTCCCGAAGATTTGATTGTTTCAATTCCTGATATAAAAAAAATCATACAGGGGTTTAATTTGCCCGTGGTAGAGTGTGATGGATATGAAGCGGATGACCTGATCGGAGGACTTGCACAACAGGCTGAAAAAGATGGCTATAAAGTTTTTATGGTAACGCCTGATAAAGATTTTGGCCAGTTGGTAACAGAAAATATTAAGATTTACAAACCCGGTTACCAGGGCGGAAAAGTGGAAATATTGGGTGAAAAAGAAGTATGTGAAAAATGGGGAATTCAAAACGTAAAACAGGTAATTGACATTCTTGGTTTGATGGGCGATGCAAGTGATAACATTCCCGGCATTGCTGGAGTTGGAGAAAAAACCGCTGCGAAATTATTGGCACAATATGGAACATTAGAGAATGTGTTGGCGGATGCAGAAAATATAAAAGGCGCCTTGGGAGAAAAAATCAGAGCTGGAAAAGAGATGGCGATTTTAAGTAAAAAGTTAGCAACAATTATTACAGATGTGCCTTGCAAATTTCACGAAGAAGATTTCCGGATAAAAGATTATGATATTGATGCGCTAAAAGAGGTTTTTACCGAACTGGAATTTAAAACTTTAGGTAAAAGAATCCTTGGGGACGAGTACAATGTTTTTGTGATGGAACAAACAGTAGTACAAACAGATCTTTTTGGAAACACAACAGAAATCCAGGTTACTACTAAGGAAGCTATTCGGGCGAAGCCAAAAGAAGAAAAACTGGCGGAAGAGAAACCAGGACTTATTGCTGAAAAAAATATCAGCAATACAAAGCACAATTATTATGTGACCGAAGGAGAAGAAGCAATTAAAGAACTGGTAGAAAGATTATTACCAGCAAAAGAAATTTCGTTTGATATAGAAACAACCAGCATCGATGCGAATGAAGCAGAATTAGTGGGATTAAGCTTTTCGGTAAAGCCAGGGGAAGGATATTTTGTACCGCTTCCGGCAGAAGAAGAAATAACGCGAAATCTGCTTTCTCTTTTCAAGCCTTTATTTGATGATGAATCCAAACTCTGGATCGGTCAAAATATTAAGTACGATTTACTTGTTTTGAAATGGTATGGTATTGAATTAAAAGGTAAATTTTTTGATACAATGCTTGCTCATTATGTAATAGAAAGTGAAGGACGCCGGAATATGAATTTATTAAGTGCGCAATATCTCGGATATCTTCCAATTGCGATCGAAGAGATGATTGGCAAAGGGAAGAACCAGGTGACCATGCGTGAAGTGGAAATCGAAAAAGTAAAAGAATATGCAGTGGAAGATGCAGACATTACTCTTCAGTTAAAGCAAATATTTGTGCCTCATTTAAAAACAAAAGAAGTCGAAAAAGTTTTTGAAGAAGTAGAGTCTCCGTTGCTGAAAGTGTTGATGGATATGGAGTTTGAAGGTGTAAATATTGATACTGATTTTTTAAATCTTTATTCAAAGGAACTGGAAGCAGAAGCTAAAAAATGTGAGGAAAGTGTGTATGAACAAGCGGGAATAAGATTCAACCTTGCATCTCCGAAACAATTGGGCGAAGTGTTGTTTAATAAAATGCAATTGGGTGATAAGATTAAAAAAACAAAAGGCGGACAAAATGCAACAGGAGAAGATGTACTATTGAAACTGGCGAAAGAAAATCCGATTGTTGAAGACATTTTAAACTTTCGCGAACTCACCAAATTAAAATCAACTTATGTTGATGCACTGCCACAATTAATTAATAAAAAAACTTTGCGTGTACATACAAATTATGCACAGGCAATTGCAGTTACCGGCAGGCTTAGCAGCATTAATCCAAATCTTCAGAATATTCCGGTAAGAACAGAAAGAGGCCGTGAAATAAGAAAAGCTTTTATTCCAAGAAACAGCGATTATTTAATTATTTCTGCTGATTATTCGCAGATAGAATTAAGGATTGTAGCGGCTATAAGCGGCGATCCTGCAATGTCTGAAGCTTTCCGACTCGCAAAAGATATTCACACAGCAACTGCGGCTAAGGTTTTTAACGTGGAGGAAAATGACGTAACAAAAGAAATGCGTTATAAAGCAAAAAGTGTAAACTTCGGAATCATTTATGGACAAGGCGCTTTTGGCCTTGCAGAAAATTTGGGCATCAGCCGGACAGAAGCAAAAGAAATTATTGAAAATTATAAAAAGCAATTTGCCCATATTGAAAAATATATGGAAGAGATGAAAGTCTTTTGCAAGACTAACGGTTATGTACAAACGTTAATGGGCAGAAAGCGCTGGCTGAAAGATATCAATTCTTCGAATTTTACGGTACGCGGTTATGCTGAAAGAAATGCCATTAATTCACCCATCCAGGGAACTGCTGCAGATATGATTAAGCTTGCCATGATAAATATTCACCGCGAATTTCAGAAACACAATTTCAAATCAAAAATGATTATGCAGGTTCATGATGAATTGGTTTTTGATGCGCATAAATCAGAAATTGAAACGATAAAACCAATAATTATCGAGCTTATGAAAAATGCATTAAAACTTCCAAACGATGTGCCGGTGGAAGCGGAAATTGGAGTGGGGGAAAATTGGCTGGAAGCGCATTGATAGGTTTTCTATTTTCTCAATTAGAAAATTTTAATTAAAGTTGGTAATTTGCCAACTATCGTTTAATTTTGATTTTCTATTAGTAGTGATTAATAAAAAAAATCATGATAATTATTTACCAGGAAAAATTAGCTGCTTTTGGGAAAAAGCATGCAAATGCGCGAAAGAGTTTAAATGTATGGAAGCTAGTGGTTGAGAACGCCAATTGGAAAAAAAAGCAGGATGTGTTATTTGATTTTCCAAAAGCGAAAATGATAAAAAATAATCGTGCACGGTTTGAAATTCTGCATAATTATTACCGGCTTATTGGTTATATTAATTATTTAGATGGAATCGTTGAAATCCGGTTTATTGGCACTCACACAGAATATGATAATATAAATCCTGAAGTTATTTAAAAATTAAGAGTATGATATTACAACAATGGTTTTTAATCGAAAACGATAAAGATTACCGCAACGCTTTGAATCGTTATGAACAGATTCGCGATTCAAAAAGAGGAACCGAAGAGCATAAAGAAAAAATGCTTTTAGTTCATCTTATCAATAAGTATGAAAATACTAAATGGCCGGCTTTTGAAATGGACCCTGTGGAGATTATTAAAAT
>DATILZ010000348.1:0-11348 GCA_035475995.1 Hanamia sp.
CCGCTAAGAAATAAAATTGAAATGCAGGAATTAATTCTTGAGAAAAAACTTGACGAAAGCAGGCAGGGTGAAGCATTTGCGCCAAAACAAATTATCAACAACCCTTTTACAAAAAAATTCTATATAGAAAGTTATGGTTGCGCTATGAACTTTGCAGATAGCGAAGTTGTCGCTTCTATTTTGCAAAAACAAGGCTTTGGAATTACAGCTCAATTTGAGGATGCGGACATGATTTTCATTAACACCTGTTCTATCCGTGAAAAAGCAGAAGTTACCGTTCGAAAAAGGCTGACAGAATTCAGAAAAATTAAAAAAAATAACCCTGGTTTGTTAGTTGGCGTATTGGGATGCATGGCCGAAAGATTGAAATCAAAATTTTTAGAAGAAGAAAAATTAGTGGATATAGTAGTTGGACCTGATGCATATCGTTCCTTGCCATCGTTGATCGAAGAAGCAGAAAGTGGCCAAAAAGGAGTGAATGTTTTATTGAGCCGCGAAGAGACCTACAGCGATATTTCACCAATCAGGCTACATAGCAACGGCGTAACCGCTTTTGTAAGTATTATGCGTGGCTGTAATAATATGTGTTCATTTTGTGTGGTACCTTTTACGCGTGGCCGCGAACGCAGCAGGGATGCGAATTCTGTAATTAAAGAATGTAATGATCTCTTTAATGAAGGTTATCGGGAAATAACTTTATTGGGACAAAATGTAGATAGTTATCAATGGGTGAATGCCGCTAATTCTATTGTTTCTTTTGCCAATCTGCTGGAAAAAGTAGCACAGATCTCGCCTTTGCTTCGTGTCAGGTTTTCTACCTCACATCCAAAAGATATTACGGATGAGGTTTTGTTTACGATGAAAAATTATGACAACATTTGTAAATACATTCATCTTCCGGTGCAAAGTGGCAGCACCAGGATTCTGCAAATGATGAATCGCACTTATACCCGCGAATGGTATATTTCCAAAGTAAACCGGATTCGTGAAATCCTTCCCGGCTGTGGCCTTTCTACAGATTCAATCACTGGTTTTTGTACAGAAACCGAGGAAGATCATAAAGAAACTTTAAGCCTTTTTGAATATTGTGAATATGATCTTGCCTATATGTATTTTTATTCTGAACGTCCGGGAACGCTTGCTGCCAGAAGGTTTGAAGATGATGTACCTCTTGAAGTAAAGAAAAGAAGGCTTCAGGAAATTGTAGCTTTGCACCGCATACATTCTTTAAAAAGCATGGAGCGCGATCTGGGGAAAACATTCAAAGTTTTGATAGAAGGAGATTCAAAAAAAAGTGATGCACATTGGGCAGGAAGAACGGATCATAATAAAATGGTTGTATTTCCAAAAAACGGAAATTTGACTAAAGGAGATTATGTGGATGTGTTTATAGAAAGCTGTACGGCAGGTACATTAATGGGAATTATTAAAGAAATGAAAGAAGAATTTTAAAATTATTTAGAAAAATAAATGGATCAGCAAGCAATAAAAAACAGGTTTGGAATTATTGGTAATTCACCCGCTTTGGTACATGCATTGGATGTAGCCATACAGGTTGCCAATACAGATTTGAGTGTTTTGATCAATGGTGAAAGCGGTGTGGGAAAAGAAGTTTTTTCGCATATCATACATTCGCTTTCTGCACGAAAGCATAATCCTTTTATTGCAGTAAACTGCGGTGCAATACCTGAAGGCACAATAGATTCAGAACTTTTTGGCCATGAAAAAGGATCCTTCACTGGAGCAGTAGAAAGCAGGAAAGGTTATTTTGAAACTGTAAACAGCGGCACTATTTTTTTGGATGAAATCGGTGAACTCCCTTTAGGCACCCAGGCGCGGTTATTGCGCGTGCTCGAGGCCGGAGAATACATTCGCGTAGGCTCATCCAAAGTGCAGAAAACAGATGTAAGAGTGGTGGCTGCAACCAATAAAGATTTGCTTGAATATACACATACCGGAAGATTTCGCGAAGATTTATATTATCGCTTAAATACAGTGCCAATAAGGGTTCCTGCATTGCGCGATCGCAAAGAAGACATTCCATTATTGTTTAGAAAATTTGCCGTTGATTTTGCAGAAAAATATAAAGCGCCGCCAGTTCAGTTAACGGATGATGCAAGAGAAGTATTGGTAAATTACCCGTGGCCGGGAAATGTACGTGAGCTAAAAAATATTGCAGAACAGGTATCTGTTCTTTCAAAAGATAAAACTGTTGATGCCGATCAATTGAGAAGATTTTTGCCAATTACTAATTTCAATCGTTTGCCGGTTCTTGCAAATCATCAGCAGGGAAATAATCAAAAGGAATTTGCAAACGAAAGGGAGATTTTGTACAAGTTATTTTTTGATGTAAAGAAAGATGTAACTGAATTGAAAAGAATGTTTTTTGATGTATTGCAGAATCCATCAGCGATGAATGATCATCATTTCAGAAATGAACCTATGCTCAATGATTTTCGTGAGGAACAAAGGCCTCCCGCAATTTCATCCGGGCAGCCAATGGTACTCAATAATAATAACATTGATGAGCACCAGGAAGTGGAGGAATCGCTGAGCATCATGGATGCTGAAAAGGATCTGATCATTAAAGCACTAAAAAAACATCGTGGAAAAAGGAGAGACGCTTCAGGCGACCTCGGAATCAGTGAAAGAACGCTTTACAGGAAATTGAAAGAGTATAATATAAATGAGTAGTTTTTTAATTATTGAATTATTCAATTATTGAATTAATATCCTTCAGCCTTGAACATTGATTATTGAGCATTTGACCTTCAACCTTAAACCTTCAACATCCGAACTAAAATAAATGAAACCCTCCCTAACCATCAAACTTTTTGCATTACTTGGTTTTCTTTTCCTGGTATTCAGTTTTGCCACCTGTAAATATTCTTTTAAAGACACCTCTCCTATTCCGGCTGAAATAAAAACATTCCGGGTCAATTTATTTCAGAACAGGGCGCGATATGTAAATCCAACAGTGGCACCGGCTCTGACAGAAAAATTAAGACAAAAAATTATCAGCCAGACAAGATTGCGCGAAACAAAAAATGATGATGCTAATTATGATATTAGTGGTTACGTTTCTGATTGGAGCGTTACTACCAGCGGCGTGGCGAATCAGTCTGCCGGCACAAACCGGTTGAATGTTACTTTTCATTTAATATTTAAAAACACAGTGGATCCTGATCCTGCAAAAAGTTTTGAAACCGACCTTACCAGTAATTATGATTTCCCTGCAAACCTTACTTTACAACAGGCAGAAACAAATAAAATGGATAATATTCTTAAAACCGTTACAGATGCTATCTTTAATAAAATATTTTCAAACTGGTAATAACATAATTTGATGCATACATCCACAAATTACGCAGCACTATTTTTTTCTGAAACTGATAATGATCTTGAAACTCTTGAAAAAAATGTGCACGATTTTCCCGCAAGTTCTGTTGCCCGTTTTTTGCTTTTGTATCATCATAAAAAGAATAATAATCCAGCTTTTGAAGATCTGGCAAAACAAACAGCGATTTATTTAAACAATCCTTATTGGAGTGAATACCAGTTGTGGCAAATTGGTAATCAAACGGACTCTGAACCAAAACTGAATGAAGAAGATTTACCTGCATCAGCAAACGAAAGAATAGTTGAAAATTCATCATCAGAAATTACACATAGTAATGAAGAAAATAAAGAAAACCATTTTGAAAAAACAAATGATGAAGAAGAATCACCTGTATCAGTAAAAGAAGAAATAATTGAAATTCCTCCTTCTGAAATTGCGCTGGACCATGAAGAAAATCAAGAGAATTCTTTAGCACAAATAAAAGACGAAGAAGAATTACCTGGGACAGTAAAAGAAGAAATAATTGAAATTCCTTCTTCTGAAATTGTGCCCGATCATGAAGAAAATGAACAGAATTCTTTAGCACAAATAAAAGACGAAGAAGAATTACCGGCGTCAGTAAAAGAAGAAATAATTGAAATTCCTTCTTCTGAATTAGTGCCTCATACCAAAGAAAATACAGACGGTCATTTGGACGTTAACGGACAGAGTAAAGAAGTAGAAAACGAAACTTTATCAGAAGACGAAAAAACTATTCAATCTGAAAATCAGGATATATCTAAAGAAACTGAGCTTGAAGACAAATCAGTTTTAGCGATAAAAATTCCGGATGAAGAAATCAATTCTTCTAAAGAAGATTTGAACCCGGATGAAGACGAATATGAAACAGTTGCTTTTGAACCCCTTCATACCGTTGATTATTTTGCGTCGCAGGGAATAAAAATAAATGAAGAAGAGCTGGCAAATGATCACCTGGTTAAACAGGTAAAAAGTTTTACTGCCTGGTTAAAAAGCATGAAAAAATTGCATCCTGGTCAATTGCCCGAGCAAAATGAAGTGATCGAAAAAATTATCCAGGCTTCCTCAGAGTCTTCCAACAAGGATGCAAACGTGCTGACAGAAGCTATGGCAGAGGTTTTGGTAAAACAGGGAAAACGTGAAAAAGCGATGGAAATGTATCAAAAATTAAGTTTGCTAAATCCTTCAAAAAGCGCGTACTTTGCAGCCAAAATTGAAAATTTAAAACTTGTTTAAAATATGTTAGTTGTTTTTATTATTCTTATTGTTTTGGCATCAATAATATTAGGTGTGATCGTGCTTATTCAAAATCCAAAAGGTGGAGGTCTTTCTTCTTCGTTAGGCGGATTCAGCAACCAATTGATGGGCGTAAAACAAACTACTGACGTGCTTGAAAAAGGTACCTGGCTTTTTGCAGGAATCATTGGCCTTCTTTGCCTTACTTCTACTTTATTTATACCCAGATCCGGTGGAACAAATTCAAAAGATAATCTTATAAATGAAGCGCCTGTAGGAACTCCGTTAGCACCTCAACAAAACAATACCGTACCATTGCCGTCAACACAATCTGCACCGGCAACTACTCCGGCAAAATAATTTATTAAAATATTTATTACCCTGTCTCCGAGAAAGACAGGGTTTTTTATGATTATTTATTTTTGGGGGGAAATAAAGATTTACTTTCAATCAGAATTTTAAAGATTATCATGAAGAAAGCGTTTTTATACATTCTGTTAATTATTGGTATAATACTCCTTTATTGTGCCTGGAGCATCTTTGGCCCGGTTGTTCAAAATCCGGATAAGAAATTTTTATACATTAAAACAGGGAGTAATTATCAACAGGTAAAAGACAGCTTGCTAAAAAACAGCTTCTTAAAAAATACTTTTTGGTTTGATAAAATTGCCAGCTATGCCGATTATCCTGAAAATGTAAAAGCAGGAAAATATAAGATCGAAAACCGGATGAGTTTATATCATCTTGTAAAAATGTTGCATTCAGGAAGACAGGTGCCGGTGAATTTAGTAATTACAAAACTTAGAACGAAAGAAGACCTGGCGAAAAGAATTTCTTTAAATTTTGAAACTGATTCGTTATCCGCAATAGATTTTTTAAACAATGAAGATTCCCTGAAGCAATTTGATGTTGATACAAATACGGTGATGACCGATGTGATTCCGAATACTTATACTTATAAGTGGAATACTTCTATGAAAAATATCTTCAAAAAATTATACGAAGAAGAACAAAAATTCTGGAATGCTCAAAGGCTGCAAAAAGCAGAGCGGTTGCACCTTTCACCAAAACAAGTTTATACTTTAGCATCGATCGTGGAGGAAGAAACGAACAAACAGGAAGATAAAGGAAAGATTGCGAGTGTATATATCAACCGTTTGAAAAAAGGAATGAAACTTGCGGCAGATCCAACTGTGAAGTTTGCATTAAAAGATTTTGGATTGAAAAGAATTTATCACAAACACCTGGAGGTTGTATCTCCATATAATACTTATCAAAATTCAGGTTTGCCACCAGGGCCAATTTGTACGCCTTCGATAAAAACGATTGACGCGGTTTTAGATTCTCCGGAAACGGATTATTTATTTTTTGTTGCCCGTTCAGATTTTTCAGGATACTCTGATTTTGCTTCTGATTATCAGCAACATCAGTTGTATGCAAAGTCCTACCAGCAGGCGTTAGACAGTTTAATCAAATCAAGACAATCAGATACGGGGAAATAGAAAAGATCCAGTTTGTATAAAAAAAGTTTATAAAAATCAAAAGAAAGTTTTGAGCCAAAAAAATTATTCCTTTGTATATCCGATAAAATACCTGATAAGAAAAAGCAAGAAATGGTCGCCGCCGGGTTTCCAGGGAATTAAATTATATGCGGTACTAAGGTATTTTTTCAAGGGATTTAATATGCCTGATTTTACTGAAAAAGCCTCAGCGATTTCCTACAATTTTATCATGTCGGTTCCCACATCCTGTTTATTTCTTTTTACTTTAATTCCCAATCTTCCATTTGTTTCAAAAAAAGGAATGAAATTCCAGTTGCATGGATTAATTCATGACATCATTCCGTCAAAAACCTACAATACCGGTTTAATAGATTTTGTAGATAGTTTTATTGATGGATCAAAAATCGGCCTCATCTCTTTTACGTTTATATTATCACTATTCTTTGCATCAGGAGCAGTAATGGGTTTGATGCGGTCGTTCAACAAAAATTATGTGGGATTTGAAAAAATGAAAGGACTTAAAACCCGGTGGGAGGCGATCAAGCTCACCGTGATGCTTTTTGGATTGTTGCTCTTGTGCCTGGTTTTATTATTGCTTCAATGGAATATTTTAAAATGGCTCGGAATAAAAGATATTAATTTAAGAAATCTGATTTTTTATGGAAGGTGGCTTTTCATTCTTGCATTAATTTTTTATTCTTATGCTTTTATTTATCGTTATGCGCCATCTACCACCCGAAGATGGAACCTGGTATCGCCGGGAGCAGTGGTGGCAACGTTTTTAACTGTTTTGGTTACAATCGGATTTACTGCTTTTGTAAATAATTTTGGAAGATATAATATTCTTTATGGTTCTATTGGCACTATCATGGTAGTGATGATCATGATCTTTCTGAATTCAATGGTGGTGCTCATTGGCTTTGAAGTAAATTTAAGCATCAATACTTTAAAAACAATGATGGAAAAGAAACAGGAAATCAGTTGAGGAATTTAAAAATTATGAAAGCTGTCAATGACGTTTTGCTTTCTGATTTTTAGCTTAAAAAAGCAAGAACTCATTCTCATATTTCATTTTGTCAAATCATTTGCTGAAAAAACCGTCTTGCTTCTTTTTACGTAACTATAAGAAATAATTATTCAGGAGCTATTAACTATTCCATTAACTTTGAAAAAAATATTTTTAAATACTATTAATTCATCACAAAAAAGAATACCATGTTAAGCATCTTTTTAAAACCTGTTTTATTGCTTTCAATGCCTGGTGGCAGCGAATGGATATTGATCCTCCTGGTTGTTTTATTATTTTTTGGAGGCAAAAAAATTCCTGATCTGATGCGTGGCATCGGAAAAGGCGTAAGAGAATTTAACGACGCAAAAGAGCATGTAAAAAGCGAATTGGAAGCTGGAATGAATGAGAAAAAAGCCGACTGATTATTTGCTCTTACTAATACTGTTTTCGATTTTATAAAATTCTGATACCCTGTAATAATTTTACAGGGTATTTTTGTTGTTTTTTTTAAAAAAAATTTACATTGTGCTGACATGTGTTCTGCTAACTTTGCGGCAGAGTTTTTAAAAATCAAACTCATCCCTATGTTAAGTATTATCCTGAAACCTGTTTTACTTCTTTCAATGCCCGGAGAATCTGAATGGCTTTTAATTCTGCTGGTGATCCTGTTATTTTTTGGTGGCAAAAAAATCCCTGATCTGATGCGTGGAATTGGTAAAGGCGTGCGTGAATTTAATGATGCTAAAGAGCATGTAAAAAGTGAGATCGAGGCCGGTATGAAAGATAAAGATGTGATTCCTGAGCCACCACAAGCTCCTGTAACTGCAACTCCTATTGGTACTTCATCTTCAGCAACTACAACTGAGTAATTCCAAACAGAAATCACCTTTATTTGTTGCTTTACTGCCTGTTTTTTTCAAATAAAAAAGCAGAATAGAAGTTATATAAGCAGATCTGAAGAAATTGAAAATGAATTTACGTTCATGATGCATTATAAAATTTATTATGGAAATGCGTTTTCAGTTTTTTTCATTTCACAAAATAAAATTTATTCAATCTCATTTAGTCTAACCTGCTCAGCTGCGCCGGAAGCAAGCAATGCACGTAATACTTTCCTGATAAATAGAGTCTGCTGAATTAATATCAAATTCTTTACTGTCGTACATTTTAATGAAATTTGGTTCAACCAAGTGCAAGCAATTATGGCAAAAGCATTAAAAAGCAGTGCATCTAAGTTCAAATATGTTAGCCAATCTCAGCTAACCCTTGTGGGGTTCGATACTCCTTTTTCTCAGAACTTAGATGCCAATAACCGGTGGGTTATACTGGCAAAAAAGATTCCATGGGATAGTTTGACAAACATTTATTCCAAGCAATTAAATAATGAAAATAAAGGTGCTGATGGCATTAATCCCCGTGTAATAATTGGCTCACTGATTATAAAGCACCTATGCAACTTTAGTGACAGGGAAACTATTAATGCCATTCAGGAAAATATTTACATGCAATATTTTATTGGCTATTCAAGTTTTAGCAATGAACCACCTTTTGATGCTTCCTTATTCGTTGGTATAAGAAAACGGCTGGGAGCAGCTCAGATTAATGAGATTAATGAAAAGATACTTCAATTAAATGAAGTGCTTCCTGATACCAATACCAATCAAGATGAAGGCGAATCTAAAAATGAGGATGATCATCAGCAAGGTGACCAGGAGCAGAAAGAAACTGTTGAAAATGAAGGAGAATTAATCGTAGATGCTACCGCATGTCCGCAAGTATTAGTTACCCAACTGATTTGAATCTGCTAAATGATGCAAGAGAAAAATCTGAACAGTTAATTGATATTTTATGCACATTGAAAGCTATTGCCAAACCAAGAACTTACAGAGAGATAGCACGAAAGCAATATTTAAAAGTAGCGCAGAAGAAAAATAAAACCAGGAAAGAAATACGGGCTGCTAATAAAAAACAGCTGGCATGCCTGCAGCGGAACATAAAAAACATTTATGTACTGCTGAGGCAGTTTGAAAGAATCCCTTTTAATAAGAACGAATACAAGTATTTTTTAGTGATACAAACTTTCTATGACCAACAAAGTGAAATGCACAAAAAAACAATCCATAGTATTGATGATAGAATAGTGAGTATCCATCAACCGCATGTTCGTCCGATAGTAAGAGGTAAGGCAAATGCAAAAGTAGAATTTGGGGCAAAGATTGATGTAAGCATAACCAATGGATTTGCTTTTTTAGAAGAATCATCGTGGGATGCCTACAATGAAGGCACTACCTTGATTGCAACCATCGAAAGGTATAAAAAACGAACGGGCCGCTATCCTAAAAAAGTATTTGCCGATAAGATTTATTGCAATAGGGCTAATCGAAAACGATTAAAAGAATTAAAGATTGACCTTGTGGCAAAACCATTAGGACGACCTTCAAAGGCAATGGAACCAAGCCATATAGACCAGGCGATAGAAATCCAATAGAAGGTAAGTTTGGACAAGCGAAAACAGCGTATGGTTTGAATAGAATCAAAGCCCGGCTTGCCGATACCAGTCTTTCCTGGATAGCCACTATCATTATGGTACTAAACCTGGTTAAATTAACCGGGAAGGTACTTTATTGCTCTATGCATAAAATAATAATGGAAAGGACGACAAAATAAATGCTATATTTATATTATATTAGGAAATTGAAACGAGCTTGACATATTCAGCAGACCCTAAATACTTAACTAATCTATTTTGACACCGGATTTTCTTTTTTCACTCTGAAAGTAAAATGTTTCTGAGAAAGAAAACTGAAGGTAACAATGATCACCGTTGCAAATATTTTCGCAATGGTCGGAAAAAAATGAAGATATTGAATCAGCAGATTTAAAATGAGATAATTGAGCAAAAGATTAACAACTACGATCAAAAGATACCGGAATAATTGTACATGGCCACGCAGATATGAAGTGTTAAAAACAAGGTATTTGTTTAATAAAAAACCAACGGGAAAAGTGACGCAAAATGCCATGCACAAGGCAGCATTATAAGGCTTTAGCGAAATAAAACCTATATCCACAATTTGTTTGTTCAGAATAAAATTGAAGCTGATGTAAAAAAGAAAGATATCAAGCAGCATGTTGCTTCCACCGCAAACCGCATAGCGAAAGGTTTGCAAAGGAACGATCTTTTTAAAAGGCGGATAAAAAAAATCTATAAAAGCAAGAATTCTTTTTCGCATTTGCTGTGCGGATAATTTTTTTCAATACTAAAATTCCCGGCAGAAGCCGGGAATTTTTATAAAGATCTTCTTTGATTATTTAATTACATATCGCAGACCAATACCTAAGGATAAGTTAGAACCAGTGTACGGTGCCAGGTAGAAAAACGGATCAAGCCCTAAGCTAACATCAATGGGTGCATCAGCAAATTTGTAATCAACACCACCGGTTAAACGCAGGGCAAACGTAGTACTGTTATTATGATTGTCATTATATCTTGGGCCGGTTCCAAAACCAAGCATGGCACCACCGCCAACAAAATATTGCAATCCTTCTGCGCCGGATATTGGCCCCTGGTATTGATACAATCCTTCTATTCCAATACCGCCATTAAAAAATAATAATGAGCCTTCCAACGCCGTGTTTACCGCGGTAGAATGACGCACGTTTACACCACCAATGGAGCCATCGCCTGTATAAAATTTAGCGCCTAATGCAGTCTGATAAGTTTGTGCACTTGCTGCCAAAGCTCCCATAAAAATAAAGGCAAACAGGAAAACAAATACTTTTTTCATAAAGTTGATTTTAATTTTTGCGGATGATTATTAAATTTTTTCTGGCGCAAAAGTATTAATTAAATAATTTGAATAGAAATGTTTTTACGGTTTGGATTTATATTTCAATTATTGAAAAATCAGGAACGCTGCACGACAATTTTAATTTAATATTTCATTAAGATAATCTGTTGTTAAACAGAAAGCAGTTCTTTTCTTAATGAAGTTTTAGCCATTTATTTGTGTAACTAAAAAATTAATTATTTATGAAAACAAAAATTCTACTTTCATTCTCAATTTTCTTTTGCGCAGCCATTACTGCAAACGCACAAATCACAAAAGGAAAGTATTTATTGGGAGGAAGCGCCAGCTACAGTAATTCAAAAAATCAGCAAGGCAGCGGATCCAAATACGAATCTTTTAATACAAATATTCACTTTGGAAAAGTTATAAAAGATAACACTGCAGCAGGAATT
>DATILZ010000349.1:0-4805 GCA_035475995.1 Hanamia sp.
TCGCTGATCAATAAGAAAATTGTGTAAAATTTTCTACTTATAAATTCGATGGAAAAGATGATGATAACAGTGATTTTTTAATTTAAAATGCTGTCCGGTAGAGAAAATTCTAAACCGGATTTAAAAATCTTCTTTTCAAAATATTAGCATGCATTTTGTAGCAAAAATGAAACATCAGTTATGCTGCTTGAAGCAACTGCTTTTATTTTTATTTAAAATAATTTTTATTAAAAAAATTGAACATGAACAGGAAATTGGTAGCTCCACTGACCAGGAAAATGGTCATTAAACTTGCTGAACTTTGTGTGCCAGATACAGAACTCCCTGCCGGAATTAACGTTTTTGAATTCAGTATTGGCCAATTGTATAAGCGCGGAATTTTACAGATAAAAAAACGGGTCGAAAATGGAGTTTTTATTTTTTTTATTTCCATAACCGAAAGCGGCAGAGAACTTTTAAAAATGACTGAAAATTCAATGCAACCGGCATAGTAATCCACGTGTAAATTCTTATTTCAATCTTTTTATGATTCGTGTAAATGAATAATCAGTGTTTGCAAAAATACTGTTGGTTATATTTTTGGTTACATTTTTGTTTGCCGCAAGGACAGTAATGCCGTGTATTTGCAGTTCTTTTATTCTAAAAATAAAACGTGATGAAAAAATTATTTTTGTTATTTACCGGGACCATTTTTTTTGTAGCCTGCAATAATCCTACTTCTCATTCTAACACCGATGTGAACAAAGATTCGGTTCAGACGATCAGCCACGATTCTACGATCACAAAACCCGCAACCACCGATACTTCAGATAAAAGTATGGGCCGGGATAGTACCAATCCAAATAATCATGCTCATAAGTAGATGGAGAAGAAAGAGGCTTAGAATAGTTTTTGGAGAGCAGAATACCAATTTACAATGTTTCTTGGTAATTTTTATACAATCTATTGAAATTCTAATCCAAACTTTTATTAAAATCCATGATAAAAGTGGTTCCATTATTCAATACACTTTCGACATGCATACTTGCTTTATGAGATTGAAAAATTCCATAAGCGGCAGACAAACCTAATCCCATTCCGTTCTTTTTCATAGTGAAAAATGGTTCAAATATTTTGGATAAATGTTCTTTGGGAATTCCTTTACCATTGTCTTTGATAAATACGCGGTATGTATCCCGCGCTTCATTCACCACAACCGATAATTCTCCTTTATCTTTTTCCATTGCCTCGATGGCATTTACAAGAATATTTGAAAAGGCAATTTGTAATTTCGACTTATCAGCAAATACATATAAAGGAGAAGGAATAAAGGCTCTTTTAAGCGTAATATTTTGCAATTTTATCCGGTCGCCTGCAACAGACAAACTTTCTTCAACCATTTCCTGGAGAGAATGTTTTTCAAAAACCAAATCCAGGGTTTTTGTAGATTCAAGCAGATCTGTAATCATTTGATTAATTCGGACGCTGTTTCTTTGAATAATACTGATAAGCCCTTTTTGAGTGTTATCATCTTCATTCATAATTTCCAGATTTTCTGCCGAAAGCTGGATGTTGTTTAATGGATTTCTGATTTCATGAGCCAGGATCCTCACCAGTCTTTCATTTGCTGCAAGTTTTGCAGATTGCAGATTTATTTGTTCAGCTTTTTTAATATTGCTGATATCATGAATAATTCCATGAAATAAATCCTGTCCTACTGAATTTGATTCTAATAAAACAGACAGAATACAAACTCTTTTTTCTTTCTGTTTGCTTTCAATTTCTATTTCCAGCTCAAAAACATTATCAAGAAGATCGAGGTTTGATTTTATCTTTTCCCTCGTATTTGCATCGGGAATAAAATCAAATAAGCTCATATTCTCTAGTTCGGCAAAGCTGCATTCAAAAAGAGTGCAGGCAGCATCATTTACTTCATTAAAAAACAAATTATTATCAGCAATAAATAAAGAATCTTTAGAGCCGGCAAAGAGATTACGATATTTGTTTTCACTTTCTTTTATTGCTTTCAACGAAGCCGCTCTGTCAAGCGAGTAACGAATGCAGCGTTCCAGT
Organism: Hanamia sp.; assembly: GCA_035475995.1. Classification (GTDB taxonomy): domain Bacteria; phylum Bacteroidota; class Bacteroidia; order Chitinophagales; family Chitinophagaceae; genus Ginsengibacter. Next base: position 2,053 of record DATILZ010000349.1, read on the forward strand.
TTTTCGCTGTTTAGTTCCGATTTTATCACATAATCTGTTGCACCGCTTTTCATGGCTTCAATATCTATCGCCTTATTGCCTTTGCCGGTAAGTAAAATAATGGGATGGTCACATTGCAGGTGCGCCACTTCTTTCAAAAGATCGAGCCCGGTTTTATTGCCTAATTTGTAGTCAACAAAATAGATATCATGCGCTCCTGATTTAATTTGCTCTACAGCAGAAGGGTAGTTATTGCACCACTTGGTTATAAAATTAGTGCCACTAATTTCCTGCAGATAGTCGCAAATAATAAAGTAGTCGTCTTCATCATCATCAATAATCAGAATTTTAATTTGTCGTTGCGTGAGCATATAGAAACATAATTATTGAAAAAATCCCGGCAAAATTAATACAAAAACGCTTCCTTTGTTTTCAATTCCATTTGCATAAAAAATTCCATGATGCAGTTTAATTATTTTATCACAAACAGCAAGGCCTAATCCATTTCCCGGATAAGAAGATTGGCCATTCAGCTTTACAAAAGGTTTTAAAATCTGTTCTGCGTCATTCTCATTAAATCCGATTCCGTTATCTGCAAACCTGATCTCATAATATATTTTTTCAGCCGGTAAATTAAACTTTATTTTTTCATCTTCTCCCAATAAATGTGAAGAAATAATTATCTCTGCAGCCTGGCCTTCCGGTTGAAATAGTATTGCATTTTCAATGAGGTTTTCAAATACTTTTTTTAATTGGGAAGCGTTGCCACCGAGCGTTGGTAAATCTGATAAATGAATGATGCTTTCGTTTTCTTTCAGTTTCAATTCTGACTCAGTCAATACTTCTTCGATGATGTTATTCAAATCACATTTTTGGAAATGTACAGCACGCTCAATTTCTGAAAATACTGATAGATCATCAATCAAAGATTGCATCGCTAAAATATTTTTTTGAATTCTTTCAACCAGCCTCAATTCATGCTCATTTAGTTTATCTGCCGCCTTCTGAACAAGGCGTTCTGTAAAAGTGATTACTTTTCTAAGCGGCGCTTTCAGGTCATGAGATGCGATATAGATAAACTCATCCTTTTCTTTCCTGCAACAGTCCAAATCATAAACAGATTGGCGCAGTTTTATTTCCAGTTCTTTAATTCTTTGCTCATTCAGCAAATTTTCTGTACTCATTTATATATATTTGTGCTATTCACTTATCTTAACGAGTAATGAATGATAAAAGTAAAGATTTTAATTATTGATGACGAAGAAGATTTTTGCATGATTATGAAAAGCTATTTTGAAAGGAAGGGCATGGAAGTTTTTCTTGCTTTTAATTTAACGGATGGCTTAAATTTCATTAAACACAAAAATCCTGACATATTGTTTCTTGATAATAATTTGCCTGATGGAGAAGGATGGAGTAAAACAGTTGATATTTTAAACGGAAATCCTTCTTTAAAAATAAATCTTATCAGCGCCTATAAAGAAAAAACAAATGAATATGATGCGTTTTCAAATGTATCTGTGTGGGAAAAACCAGTGTCCATTAGAAAACTTGAGAAAGCTTTTGCACAAAAGTAAACTCCGCATCTTATATATTCACTTTTGCTTCATAAAATGAAAGCATCCCTTTGATCATAGATTTCAGATCGGTAAAACTGGAAGGTTTCACCAGGTATTCGCACGCGCCTAACTGCAAACAATTATTTTTAAATCCATCGGCATTTGCTGTGCTCCAGATTATCTTTGGAATGTTTTTTACTTTTCCATTCTGTTGAACGGATTTTAAAATTTCAGCTCCATTTAAATGAGGCATGTTATAATCGAGGATTATTAATCCCGGCAGATTCTGAGTGCTGGAATTTTCTAAAAATGAAACGATCTTTTGCCCATCATTAATAAATGTGAGCTTTAGGTTCGGATCAATAGATAAAAAAATTTCTTCCAGAATTTCCTTGTCATCAATGTCATCCTCTCCAATCAATATCTGTTTGTCTAATGAATAATTTTCCTTCATAGGGGCACAAATCTTTAATTAAAGATATCTATTCCGTTCAATTTATTTACCTGATGATAAATTTATTTTTCACTTATTTCCGCCTTATTTCTGCCACTTTTTTTAAAAGATACATAGTATATTTGATTGAAAAATAATTTCCCTTAAAATATTACTATGAAGAAGACAGCGAATGGCTCATTAAAAACCAGCTCTGTATTTCCTGACCTCGACACTCCTGTTATTGTTGCAACAAAAGTTTCAAAAAAAAGCAAATTAAATACCGATATAGCGGTAAATGAAAAAATTGGGCCAAAAAGGAGTGGCAACGGAACTTCCAATAATTTGCATCAGGCAGATGCATTGCCTATTCATGATTTAGTGCACGTGTTAGACCAGGTACGAAACGGAAATTTCAGTGTGCGCATGCCAGTTAATGGAATTGGAATTAATGGAAAAGTTTGTGATACACTAAATGAGATTATTTCTTTAAATGAAATGCTTGTTCATGAACTAAACCGCGCAAGCATTACCATTGGAAAACAGGGACGTTTAAACCACCGGGTAGAATTACCTCGTTCTGCACGTGGCGCATGGAACGATGGTGTGGATTCCATCAACAGCCTCATTTCAGATTTAGTACATCCAACTATTGAAATAGCAAATGTGATCAGTTCCGTTGCAAAAGGAAACCTTTCACAGGAAATGCCTTTGAAAATCGGCGATCATGCATTACAGGGAGAGTTTGGAAGAATTGCGAAAGAGGTAAACGACATGGTAAA
>DATILZ010000350.1:0-3862 GCA_035475995.1 Hanamia sp.
CAGCCCGCACTGCCACTTCCGTTTTACCAAAGCCTACATCGCCGCAAATGAGCCGGTCCATTGGAGATTCCTTCTCCATATCCACTTTCACGTCCGTTACTGCTTTACTTTGATCAGGCGTATCTTCATACAAAAAAGAAGATTCCAGTTCGGTTTGCATATAATTATCGGGCGCATGAGCAAAGCCTTTGTGGCTCTTTCTGTGGGCATATAATTTTATCAAATCAGTAGCAATATCTTTTACCTGTTTCTTGGTTTTATCTTTTAATTTATTCCATACATCACTTCCCAATTTATTCATTTTAGGAATGGTTCCTTCCTTGCCGCTGTACTTACTTATTTTATGGAGCGAAGAAATATTTACATACAAAAGGTCTTTGTCTTTATAAATAATTCTTACCGCTTCCTGCATCACCCCGTTTGTATTCATCTTCTGTAAGCCGCTATACACACCTACTCCATGATCTATATGTGTTACATAATCGCCCGGCTGCAGTTCGCGCAGCATCTTTAAAGTGAGCGCTTTATTCTTGCTGAAAGATTGCTTGATCCTGTATTTGTGATACCGTTGAAAAATTTCATGATCCGTATAACAAACGATTTTTAAATCATGATCAATAAATCCTTCATGAATGGAAACAGGGATGGGAACAAAATTTATTTCTGTATTCTGATCACTGAAAATGGAATGTAATCTTTCTAATTGTTTAGGGTTTTCAGCAAACAAATAAATATTGTATTTCTTTGTTTCAAATGATTTCAGATTTTCGATTAATAACTTGAACTGGCGGTTAAATGCCGGTTGTTGTTGAATAGAAAATTGAATTTCATTTCCTTTAGAAAAATAAGCTTTATTACCAAACTCAATGATATGGCGCTGTTCAATTTGTTTTTCTATAACGGCAGCTTTTACAAAATCATTTTCTGAAATATCTGTTTTTTCATTCAATTCATCTTCATCTTCCTGCCTGCTTGTTCTTGCCACTTGATTCTTGCTACTTTCTACTTGATTCTTACGACTTGCTACTTCCTCTTTCAAATCCTCTTCTTCCTGCTCTATTTTTTGTTTTATAAATTTCCAGTCTTCACTCCAAACAATTGTATTTTCAGGTAAAAAATTTAATAAAGAAACTTTCTCTCCGCTGGTAAATTGAGTTTCTACATTTGGTATTATTTTTACCTCAGAAAGCTTGCGCTCGCTCAATTGTGTCTCGGGATCAAACAGCCGAAGGCTGTCAATTTCATTTCCAAATAATTCCACCCGATAAGGCTTTTCATTTCCATAAGAATAAATATCGAGAATGCCCCCACGCACTGCAAATTGTCCGGGTTCGTAAACAAAATCAGTGCGAACGAAACCATGGTCCACAAACCGTTGCAGCAATTCATCCACTTTTATATTATCACCTTGCTTGAAATGAATAATATTCTGAGAAAGTGTTTTTGATAAAACCACTTTTTCAAAAATTGCTTCCGGATAAGTAACGATTACTTTCTTATTTCCGCCGGAAGATATTTTTGTAAGGGCTTCTGTTCGAAGCATTACATGACTGCTGTTGAGCTGGTGAAAATTCTTTTTATTTTTAAATGAAGAAGGGAAATAAAAAATATCGAGTGCGCCGGTAATATTTTCAATAGTATTATGAAAATACGCTGCTTCTTCGGCATCTCTTAGAATTACCAGGTGATTGGTGTGTGAAGAATCCGGTAGATTAAAAACTGCAGAAAAAATGAATTGTGAAGCGCTTCCATGAAGGCCCGAAAGATGGGTATGCTCTGGATTAGGCAATAGAATCTTGTCCGCAATTTTAAAAATGCGGGGATCATTTGAATAACTATTCATCAACACATCAAGATTCATCCATCTCCCTTTTTTCTAAGAAATGCAAAGGTAAGATTTGATTTTTTTATTTTCAGGCAAAATGAAGGCTGAATTGCGGAATCGAAAAAATTTCACTTTTTGTAAACCAAGAAGGTTTTTGGCACACGTACTTTAATCTGTTAAAAAACCTTCTTGGTTTGGAGAATGCCCTTTGTTTTCTTCCTGTTTTTGTAGTAAATGAAGTTGAAGAAAGCATTAATATTTATCCCTCAACTCCTGTATAAATTTTTCAATTCCTTTACGAATACTGGTAGCCGAACTGCGGTGATTATTTACCAAAACTGAAAATATCAGCAGCTTATTTTTCTTTGTATATAAAAAGCCACTCAAAGCGACGACACCGTTTAGCGTTCCGGTTTTTACAAAAATATAACCACTGTCCTGTTTATAATAACTTGAAATCGTGCCCGTTCCGCCGGTTGGCAAAATGTTTTTTATTCTATCCATCCCGAAATCATTTTTCATTTTATTTAAAATAAAAACAAAGTCTTTTGGAGAAAAAAGATCATAGCGGCTCAAACCTGATCCATCCACCCACGATGGTTTTTGAGGCATTAGGTTATAATCTGTTTTTAATAAAGTATCAATGATTCTCCTGTCGCTCATTTCTCCTAACAATCTTTCACTCACCATCAGTAAACTTTGTTCGGCAAAAAAATTATCACTTCGATGCATCATTGGTTTTAATAGAGAATCAGTAGGTTGAGAATGAATTATTTTACTAAGATTGCCGGAATAATTTTCAATCGTTTTCACATCGCTTTTTAAAGTGTCCTTCAATAAATTCTGCAATGTTTTTTCATCAGGTCTGAACGGAATTTCTGAATGTTTGGTTCTTCCATCTGTAAAAGTAAAATCGTTTGTATCCCATGGCCTGTAAGCATTGTAGCCTTTAGACAGGTTTTCATTTACCGCCGAATGTTGCTGAAAATAAGATGGTAAAAATGACAAAGAATGTTCATTTACCCAATCCACCATTACGGTATTTCCATGAAAAGGAAATGCGCTTCTTTGCGCCATATAATCTTCGAGATAATCGCCCCAACCCCATCCGGAACCTAAGTAATCTTTAAACTCAGGATTCACTATTTCGATGTGTTTGTATTCTTTTAAAAAATCAAACACCGGATTATTTGTATAATCACTGTGCAGAAAAGACGGATCTGCCATACCTTTTATCACCACCATGCTGTCATTGATCTGCTCATATTTTATCCCAATCAAACTATCGCCCAAATATTTCATAGCCGCATAACAAGTTGCTAATTTTGTATTGCTGGCAGGAGTAAAGTATTTCTCAGCCTGGTAATTGTACCAGTATTTTCCTGTTGCAGGTTCGTAAATGCTGATGCCCGTATGTGCGTTTACAAAAGCTTCATTTTCCAAAACATATTTTGTTGCTGGCCGGGTTATTTTTTTAGAAATAGAGCAGGAAGAAAATAAAACAGTTGCAAAAACAATTGTGGGGAGAATAAATTTTTTCATCGGTTCAAATTACAAATAAATATTTGGAATCAGGTGTTTAAGCCGTGATGGCTTGCAGGAGTTCATTTCAATTTGTAGCCTGCCTGAATTGATTATAGCTCGTGGTGGCTTCGCCAGGTATTCTCTCCAGTAGTAAACGTTCGGTACCCGGAAACCGAAATCTATCAGGCCAATAAACCCTCCTGGTATCATTCTGGTATTTTGGTCATAGAATGCTTTTATTCTTCACCTCTATTTATACGGAATTACTATGCTTTATGTTCGCTTCATAAAACCGGACACCGAGCGAACAAGTAGCGAACATGTACCGAACATGTAACGAACATGTACGCAAGGAAATAATATCGGGACAGCCTGTCTTATACTGAAAAAACTTTACAGGTTATGATGATAATACTGGATGAACTTTACAGTCTTTGCAATAATACTGAATAAGCTTTACAGCTTTGATTTTTTATTTCCATTTTTTGAATAAAGGTTGTTTTGTTAAATGAG
>DATILZ010000351.1:0-3927 GCA_035475995.1 Hanamia sp.
TGCCTCATTGATCTGCTGAAATTTTTTGTGTGCTTCTTTATCATTCGGATTTACATCCGGGTGATATTTTCTTGCGAGTTTGCGATAGGCTTTTTTGATGTCTTCTGCAGAAGCATTTTTTGCTACGCCTAATGTTTTATAATAATCAACAAAATCCATTTTCTTAATTTAGCTTTGAAAATATTTTTGAATAAAATTAAGAGTTAATAAATAAAAAAGATCTGTAAATATGCTCATTTCAAAAAGTCTTCGATTGCTGACAACATCAAGTAGCTCCGCGAAAATGGCCGGTATCCTCAGTCTTCCGAATTAGAAAATACGCATATTTATTTGTTTGCTGTTTCTCACACCCTCAAAATTAATACCCCAATTTTTATCGCTGAAATAAAGAAAAATTAATGAAAAAATTTCCACTGTTTATTTTGTTGCTTTCTGCTTCTTGTGTAGCTCCACGTGTAAGTATTACCAATATGAATTCATCAGGCAACGTTGTAATTGATGGAAAAACATTTGCTACTGCTTATCAGCAAAGATCTGCGGAATATAAAGCACTATGTTACCAGGCTTTTAACATTGCCCATACGAGAATTGAAGAATTTAATCGTCAAAGATCACCAAAACCGAAAGCGATCATGACAGATATTGATGAAACGATTTTAAACAACAGCCCTTACCAGGCGCATCAGCTATTGCAGGGAAAAGATTATGATCCTGTTTCATGGAAAGAATGGACAGCAAAAGGTGAAGCAGATACGGTGCCAGGAGCTTTGAAATTCCTCAAATATGCTGCCACCACAGGAATCGAAATTTTTTATGTAACAAATCATGAAGAAGATGAGCGCGAAGGAACTTTAAAAAATTTAAAGAAATTTAATTTCCCGAATGCCGATGATCAGCATTTATTATTAAAAGGAAATACCTCATCAAAAGAACCACGAAAAAATTCTATTGCTGAAACGCATACCATCGTTTTATTGATGGGCGATAATATGAATGACTTCAATTTTTTGTTTGAAAAGAAGACCTCTGATGAAAGAGATAAAGTAGCAGATTCTTTTGCCGGCGATTTTGGAAATCGTTTTATCGTTTTACCCAATCCTGTTTATGGCGATTGGGAATCTTCATTGTATCATTACAATTATCGACTTACTTCTGCTCAAAAGGATTCGGTGATAAAGGCCGCTTTATATACTTATTAATAGTAACCATCCTTTACAGGCTATGTGCCACGGAAAGTGAATCAGTGTAGCGGTGGCATCATTGTCGGTAGCCAGTGGCTTGTTGACGCTGCCTTGCTCATTCGGCTATCCATCTTTTCGCAATTTCTTCATCTTCCATCATAAAGCCTTTTGTAATGGAGGGTAAAAATTTTCCAAAAAAATCAGTAAATTTTTTGATGCTTTTCTTGTCCGAAACAATTCCAAGTTTGTTCCATTTGGCAAAATATTTAAAACCCAACAGAGCATCTTTGATCCATGCGCCCAAACTATAGTTTTTCAGCGAAGTGTTTATAACGAGGAGATAGTTTATTTTCCCAAATTCCTTTTCAATTCTTTTTACGATGGGGTTGATGGTTTTAGTATAATCATCAGCGGTGATTTTTCCTGTTGCATTGAATGCCGCTACTTTTGATGGTAGCCCCGGAATTATTTCAATCATAAAACAATTTTTAAGGGTTTAAAAATCCTGATGCTTTGTAAAGTTAGAAAGAACAAATTTTAAATGAGGAAATTAATTAAGCGGTTTTTTGGGAAAGGTTTAGAGATTAATCAAAAAAAACTTCCGCTTTTAGCGGAAGTTGAATAATTTAATCCTGCAAGGTTAGTTTTTCAGGGTTAAACTTTTAAAGCCGTTTAATGGCTTGGCATTCATAGGATTTATATTTTCAAAAGCATTTCATTCAAAAAAAAACAAGAAGTTGACTGATATCAGATTTTATTGGTTTTCCCGTCCTAAGGACTCCTTCCGAGGATTAAAGGTCCCGATATGTTCAGGAGATATTTTTCAATGGATTAGCGATTAATGTTTGTTGAACATCAATCAACTTCTGGTACAAAGATAGATCGCTATCATGCGCTTCACAAGAGCGTTACTGCTATATTTTCTTCCTATTATAATTACTGTTCAATTCGTATTAAAACGTTAGTATAAACACGTTTTTATTGTCTTTTGTCAAAAATGAAATTTGCAATTGTATATATTTCTTCACGGATATTTATTCGGAATGCAAATCCAAGGGTTTCAACTCCGCGTCAGTCATTCGGCGGAAGTCCCGGTTTAGTGCTCCTTTTGCCATAATAATGGATTTTTAAAAGGGTTATTAAATGTTGTTCACTATTATAAGCGTTTGGTTCCCTTTTTTATTTTATATTTTATTTTATTTTATATTTTACAAAACGTGTCCGAAGAAGAATATAAATGGCATAAGAAAATTTCTAAGATCAGTATAACCGCTGCACACCATTATCGAAAAAATACTTTCCCCCGCATCTTTTTCTCTCCGGAAACTTTTTCATTTTCATACAAGCAAATTCATTTTGTTTATGAACAAATTCATTTTTCATACAAGCAAAATTATTTTTCATACGCGAAATGAAACAATTGACCAATGAATTGAACGAAACTTGATGGCCTAAAAACCAAGAAGGTTTATTTCAGTGTTCGTTCTTTAAAAAAGTGTCCGCTAAAACCTTCTTGGTTTGATATAGTCAGAAACTTACCCCCGTTTTGGCGCAAGAATGAGGCGAAGGAAAAGAGCGTTGGCTTCTTGTGCCATGTAACAGAGAGTTGAAATATTTATATGATCAAACCTGCTTTATTTTGAATAATGAAATACAGTTGTAGATATTTACCTGCTTATAGAATTGAGAGCAGCAATTAAAAAAAATGTTGCAGAGAGTAGGAAAGAATGGATGATTTGGATAGCCTGTCCCGATAGCGAAGCGTTTTCGGGAATGGAAAGAGCAGGTAAGAAAAACGGGAATAATTTGGGTTGGTCCCGAATGCTTTCGGGAGCAACAGCACAATAAACCATTGGAGATAAAAGATCAGGAAATGTTTGATAAGATGTTGGAGTACATACATTTGAATCCGATAATGACGGGTTTTGTAATTAAGCCAGAGGATTGGAAGTATAGCAGTGCAAAAGATTTTAATGGCATGAAAGGATTAATTGAATTAAGTTACACTTCATAGCTAATGGCACAAGAAGGCCAAGCTAAAGCCACGCCTCATTCTTGCGCCAATAAGGGTTGCTGCAGGCTTATGTAAATTGGGTTTTCGTCCATGCATTTTGGAAAATTAAAAAGGCTTCTGCGGATTAATTGCAGAAGCCTTTTAATAATTTTGACCTGGGGTAAAGTTTTTCAGGATTCAAATTTCAAATTCTCTTCAGGGCAGATTCTCATCAGGATATTTATTTTTCTCAGGATAAGGATTCAAAATAACAAGAAGTTGACTGATATCGGATTTTATTGGTTTTCCCGGTTTTGGGAGTATTTTTCAATGGATTTGGATTTGTTTCGATCAATGTTTGTTGAACATCAATCAACTTCTGAATACAAAGATATAGCGCTGCAAGGTGTTGGGCAAGAGCATTACTTCTATATTTTATTGGCTATATTTTTACTGACTACCTCGTGGATTAACGTTTTGTAAGAGTCGTAAATTTACGTTTTTTAAAAGAGAGCTAAGAATCGTTATTGAGTTTTTAATCGTTAATGATATTTATAAAGGAGTTTTTTAGACAGCCACAGGCTAAGATTACCAGTACTTAAATGCGAGTGCAATTATTGCATAGATCATGGTCATTACAAATATACCTTTTGCTGTTTTGTCGCGATAGCCATTAATATATATGGTAAATAATATTGCATTCGCCATCAAAGAAATACTGATGGAAACAGTGATCAGGTTTGGATTGAATTT
>DATILZ010000352.1:0-2268 GCA_035475995.1 Hanamia sp.
TTGGTGCAATCATAGGCGCAGGCTTGTTTGTAAGAACAGCCGCCGCAGCAGCTCAACATGCAGGACCATCAGTAACACTTGGATTTGTAATTGCTTCTTTGGGATGTGCTTTTGCAGGATTATGTTACGCAGAGTTTGCCTCAATGATTCCGATCGCCGGCAGTGCTTACACTTATTCTTATGCCACCATGGGCGAATTTATTGCATGGATAATTGGTTGGGATTTAATTCTTGAATATGGCGTAGGAGCAGCCACTGTGGCAGTAGCATGGGCAGAATATTTTAATAAGTTTTTACAAATTTTTGGCACTTCTGTCCCGTATGAATGGTGTCATTCGCCTTTTCAACATACGATAGACGGGACACAATATGGAATTATGAATCTTCCTGCATTAGGAATCGTTATAGTTCTAACGCTTTTATTGATCCGGGGAATGCAGGAATCAGCGTTGGTCAATATGATCATCGTAATTTTAAAAGTAGCTATTGTTCTTGTGGTAATTGTAGTCGGATGGCAATATATCCGCCCCGAAAATCATACACCATTCATACCGCCAGCCACAACTTATACCGACCACATGGGAGTGTCTTACCACTATGGGGGAATATTAGGGATCCTGGGTGCAGCGGGCGTTGTGTTCTTTGCCTTCATTGGATTTGATGCCGTTTCGACTGCCGCACAGGAAACAAAAAATCCAAAACGCGACATGCCGATTGGCATTTTGGGATCGCTGGTTATTTGTACTATTTTGTACATTTTATTTTCTTATGTACTTACGGGAATTGCTTCTGTAGAAGAATTCAGGACCAAAGGAAGTGAGGCTTCTGTTGTTTATGCTATCGAACATATGAGTGGCTCAATGGTTGGCGGAGTATGGGTTCCAACGTTTCAATGGTTAAGCGATTTGGTAACGATTGCAATTTTGCTCGGATTTTCATCAGTGATTTTGGTAATGCTGATGGGACAATCAAGGGTATTTTATTCAATGAGTAAAGACGGCCTGGTTCCAAAAATATTTTCAGATATTCATCCTAAGTTTAAAACACCTTACAAATCCAATTTGATTTTCCTCGTGTTGGTTGGTGCATTTTCCGCATTCATTCCCGGAGATATTGTCGGCGACATGACAAGCATCGGAACCTTGTTTGCATTCATTCTTGTATGTGCGGGTGTTTGGATCATGCGTGTAAAACATCCGGAAATTCCGCGGGGATTTAAAGTGCCGGCTTATAAATTAATTTCAGTTTTAGGTATTATAGTTTGTGCAGCGATGATCTTTGGCCTTGGCTGGATAAACTGGCTACGGCTTTTCGGCTGGCTGCTCATCGGTTTCATCATTTATTTTGGTTACAGCCGCTATCACAGCAGGTTGAGAAACCCCGAAAAATATCCTCATGATACCCGTGATGATATTCATCAAATACCGGAAGAAATCCCACCACTCATTTAAATAAAAATTAAAGTAAAAGAACCGTTTCTGACCGAAACGGTTCTTTTACTTTAAAACAAAAAGTGGTTTCAGTAAATGAACTTTTAATGAAGATTTCTATTTTGAAAACACCATTATTTTCATTTCATTTTTTTGAAAATAATCAGCGCTACTTTTAAATTCATTTTTATTGAAAATCAACTTTTACAGAATGAATTCCTGATTTGTAAGAATAAGAAACACCAAATCCATAAGTATCGCAGATCGTTTTTACAATAGCCAGGCCAAGGCCAATCGAATCGCGGGAAGAAGAACTTTTTTTAAAACGTTCAAAAAAGTGATCCGTATTTTCATTTGGTTCATTCCCTGTATTGCTTACCAACATTGATTTTACAGACAAATTAATCTTTATGTTTCCATTCGGTAGATTGTGTTTTATGGCATTCAAAATTAGATTTGAAGCTAAAATTTCTGCGAGAGTATCATTTATTTTTATGAAAACAGGATCAGTAATATTTTTTTCAATACTTATATTCTTTATCAAAGCCAGCTCTTCAAAATTTTCGGCAGTGCGATGAACCACATCAGAAAAATTAATTTTTTCCGCCTGTTCAAACTGCCGGTTTTCAATCTTTGCAAGAAGTAATAAAGACTGGTTCAACCGCGATAATTTTGAAGCCGCCTCATTCACACTTTGAATCGCATTTACCTGAGTTTCATCAAAATTTTCGGATTGCAATAACAGTTCAATCTTATTTTTTATAATGGCCAGCGGAGTTTGTATCTCATGAGATGCATTTTCTGTAAAACTCTTAAGTGATTCATAATCCTTACTTAC
>DATILZ010000353.1:0-4292 GCA_035475995.1 Hanamia sp.
TATAAAACATTAGGCGTAGCAAAAAATGCTTCTGCAGAAGACATCAAAAAAGCCTATCGCAAACTCGCAAGAAAATATCACCCGGATGTAAATCCGAATGATAAAGAAGCACACAAAAAATTTCAGCAGATCAATGAGGCACACGAGGTTTTGAGCGATTCGGAAAAAAGAAAAAAATATGATCAGTATGGCGAAAACTGGAAACATGCGGACCAATACGAACAGGCAAGACAACAGCAACAACAGGCAGGAGGAGGTTTTGGTGGATTTGGTGGCGGTGGATTCGGCAATTTTGGCGGCGGAGAATATACCTATTCAGGTGGCGAAGAAGGTGGCTTTTCTGATTTCTTTGAATCGCTTTTTGGCGGCGCAAGGAGCAGAAGAAGCCAGGCAAAATACCGTGGCCAGGATTATAATGCAGAGTTGCAACTTTCATTGATGGATGCTTATACTACGCACAAGCAAACACTTACTATCAATGGGAAAAATGTACGCATTACTATTCCGGCGGGAGTTGAAAACGGACAGCAAATAAAATTAAAAGGTTATGGAAGCCCAGGTGCAAATGGCGGACCAAACGGTGATTTGTTTATCACTTTTGTGATTACAAACAATACGGGTTTCAGAAGAGAAGGTAATGATTTATATAAAACAGAAGACATTGATTTATATACTGCATTACTTGGCGGCGAAAAAACCATTGACACTTTAGGCGGTAAAATAAAATTAAAAGTGAGCCCCGAAACACAAAATGGAACTAAGATCCGGTTGAAAGGAAAAGGATTTCCTGTTTATAAAAAAGAAGGTCAGTTTGGTGATTTGTACATCACATGGGACGTAAAATTGCCAACAAATTTAACCCAAAAACAAAAAGATCTACTTACCGAATTATCAAAATTATCCTCATAAATTTTTTGATATGGAAAATGATGAATTAATACCAGCCGAAGATTTTTGCATGTATCATAATATTGAGTATTCCTTTATCAGTTCGCTCGAAGATTCAGGACTGTTGAGGGTTACAGCAGTTGAACATCATACCTATATTCCAGTGGATGAATTGCAAAAGCTGGAAAAATTTGTTCGCTTGCATTATGATCTTGACATTAATTTGGAAGGAATTGAAACGATCAATCATCTGCTCGAAAAAATTGATGAAATGAATAAAGAGATTTTACAGTTAAGAAATAAGATCAGTTAGTGTATGTACGAAAAGGCCATTCTTTTTGAAGTCCTGCTTTGATAAAATAAGCAATCGTGCCCAGAAAAATTACTGCCAAGCCGCTCAACATTAATTTACTTCCTGTAGAAATCAGAACAAAAAACCACATGGCGATTGCAAGGATTACCGGCAAAGGAAATAAGGGCATTTTGTAAGGAAAATCTGTCTTATTTTTTTTGCTTCGCAAAATTAATAATCCGACTGCCTGCCCGATAAACTGAATCATAATTCGCATGGCAAGAATAGCGCTGATCGCTTCGCTTAATTTAAAAAGCATACTGAAAATAAATGCAACTGTTCCAAGAAACAATAAAGAAATGTAAGGGAAGTTTTTTGTAGGATGAAGTTTTGCAAACACTTTAAAAAATTCTCCATCTTCAGCGGCAGCATAAGGAATGCGGCTGTAGCCAAGAGTTGCAGAAAAAACTGACGCAAAAGCTACCCACAAAATAAGGCAGGTGACAATTGTTGCCGCTGTATGTCCCATCAGCACTTCCATAAATTCGCTGATCACAAATTCACTGTCTTTTGCCTGCTGCCATGGAATCACACTCACTACACTGATATTCATGAGCAGATACAAAACTGCAATTCCAATAATAGAAACAAAGATGCTACGGGGAATATTTTTTGAAGGATTTTTAATTTCGCTTCCGAGATGACAAACATTATAGTAACCTAAATAACTATACACCGATTTGACACTGGCAAAACCGATGGCGGTTACAAAAGCGTAATCAACACTCAGCCCGGAATTAATATTTCTGACCGGCGCTAAAAAGTTGCCATGAATAATCCCACCACCGATAATCCAGAACATGGTAATGATAACTCCGCTCCATAAAAAAATACTGATTTTGCCAATCGCTTCAATTTTGCGATATAATAAAATCACGATCAAAAGAACCACACTCCCACTCACAACTTTTTCAGTAACATTTGTAAGTGGCACAATAAATGAAAAATATTTTGCGAAGCCTATTGCAGCAGATGCTATTACCAGCGGAGCTTGTATCATGGTTTGCCAGACAAACAAAAAGCTCATCATTTTGCCTGCGCCATTTTTTCCATAAGATTCTTTTAAAAAATTATAACTGCCACCGGCTCTTGGAAACGCAGCACCCAGCTCGCTCCAAACCATTCCATCTACAACGGATAAAAAAGCTCCTGCAATCCAGGCATACAAAAAATAAGGCCCATTCATCATTCCGATCACCATTGGCAAAGTAATGAACGGGCCAATGCCAACCATATCAATCATATTAATGGCCGAGGCCTGAGATAAACTGAGTCTTCTTTCCAATAAAGCCATTTAATAAAATTGCAATGAAAAATTGATAAATATTCTTTTAAAAAAATTTAAATTGTAATAAAAGTACAACGAAAACAACAAGTGGTTTTTATTTAATAGAAAATAAATTATGTTCATTTATATTCACCGGCGAAGAAAATATCAACTTTTTTTCTTCCATTCTTATTTACATTTGAAAAAATAATTACGATGCTCAACAGAAGAAAATTCTTACAACTTTCAACGCTTGCAGCTCCGTTGCTTTCTCTAAAAAATGCAGGTTCTAACGGTAATGCACAAACGAAACCAATTGTTGTTTCTACGTGGGATAATGGAAAAGAAGTAAATACGGAAGCATGGAAAATTTTATCCCAAAAAGGCCGTGCATTAGATGCGGTAGAAGCCGGAGCAAGATATGTGGAAGATACGATAAATTGTTGCATCGGTTTAGGCGGATATCCTGACAGGGATGGCATTGTAACGCTTGATGCCTGCATTATGGATGAGCATGCAAATTGTGGTTCTGTAGGTGCGATCGAACAAATAAAACACCCGGTTTCAGTGGCCAGAAAGATCATGGAAACCACCCCCCATATCATGTTGGTAGGAGACGGAGCGCAACAATTTGCAATTGAAAATGGTTTTAAAAAAGAAGCGAAAGAACTTTCTGCGCCGGCTAAAGCAGCTTATGAAAACTGGCTGAAAAAAAGTGAGTACAATCCTGAAGTAAACATTGAGAATAAAAAAAATAATGGCCCTTTTGCCCCACCTTTTTTTGATGATGGCTCTGTAAATCATGATACGATGGGATTGGTAGCGATAGACGCGGCTGGAAATATGAGCGGCGCTGTTACTACGAGCGGGATGGCTTTTAAAATTCATGGACGTGTAGGTGACTCGCCGATCATCGGAGCGGGATTATTTGTAGATAATGAAGTAGGTGCAGCTACTTCAAGCGGGCTTGGCGAAGAAGTAATGCGCATTTGTGGAACACACGTGGTTGTTGAATATATGCGGCATGGATTATCACCTGAAGCAGCATGTCGAAAGGCGATAGAGCGGATTATCAATCGTGATATGCAAAGAGCAAAAACTTTGCAGGTTGGTTTTTTAGCATTAAACAAAAAAGGCCAATATGGTGCTTATGCGGTTCAAAAAGGATTTGTATTCGCAGTAAAAAGTGAGGGAGAAGAGAAAATATTTCCGGCAAAATATTTCTTTGATTTAGGAGTAACTTAAGGAGGGATTAGCGAGTTTAGAATAGGTTAGATGAATGATAACACTTACATTAAATTGAATCATGAATTTGAAATTAGAAATCATTGGTTTTAATATTGAAAGCTGCATAGCTGCTCAGGAAGCCCGAGCAAACAGGATAGAACTTTGTGGCGGTCCGGGAGAAGGTGGCACCACTCCTTCTTATGCATTTATAAAAGCCGCAAGAGAAAAATTAAAGATTGATTTATATGTGATGATTCGTCCGCGAGGCGGGGATTTCTTATACACCGACGAAGATTTTGAGATCATGAAGAATGATATTGCTCTTTGTAAAGATCTTGACTGTGATGGAATTGTAACCGGGATTCTTACAAAAGATGGAAAAGTTGATAAAAAAAGATGCGCGGCATTAATGGAACTTGCCTATCCGCTCGAAGCAACTTTTCATCGCGCTTTTGACAGAGTTTCAGATCCCTTTGAAGCATTGGAAGATATTATCGGATTAGGATTTGAAAGAATTCTGACTTCCGGATTAAAACCAAAAGCCATTGATAGCACCGC
>DATILZ010000354.1:0-9908 GCA_035475995.1 Hanamia sp.
CAATCCAACAACCATTCATTTGCTGCAACACGCAACAAGAATGAATGATTATAAAATATTTAAAAAATATACTAAAGCGGTAAATGACCAAAGTGAAAAAGCAGCCACGTTAAGAAGTTTATTTCAGTTTAAAAAGATTCGCCCTTCCATTTCCATTGATGAAGTGGAACCGGCTCAAAATATTTATAAAAGATTTGCTACAGGCGCTATGTCCTTTGGTTCCATTTCGTGGGAAGCGCATACTACACTTGCGATTGCCATGAACCGGCTTGGCGGAAAAAGCAATACCGGTGAAGGTGGAGAAGATGAAATCAGATTTGAAAAACTTCCAAACGGTGATTCAATGCGAAGCGCTATTAAGCAAGTTGCTTCTGCAAGATTTGGTGTAACAAGTTGGTATTTAACTGAAGCTGATGAATTGCAAATAAAAATGGCACAGGGCGCAAAACCCGGTGAAGGTGGCCAATTGCCTGGATTTAAAGTGGATGATTGGATTGGAAGAGTGCGTCATGCGACTCCGGGAGTTGGTTTAATTTCTCCGCCGCCGCATCATGATATTTATTCTATTGAAGATTTGGCTCAATTAATTTTTGATCTAAAAAATGCAAATAGAAATGCAAGGATCAATGTAAAATTAGTTTCCAAAGCAGGCGTTGGAACAATCGCAGCCGGCGTTACAAAGGCAAAAGCGGATGTGGTGTTGATTTCTGGTCACGATGGCGGAACCGGTGCTTCTCCAATGAGTTCAATAAAACATGCCGGATTGCCTTGGGAATTAGGACTTGCAGAAACTCATCAGACTTTGGTAAAAAACAAATTGCGCAGTCGTGTAGTTGTACAAACTGACGGACAATTAAAAACCGGAAGAGACATCGCAATCGCTACTTTGTTGGGTGCGGAAGAATGGGGCGTAGCAACAGCCGCATTGATAGTGGAAGGTTGTATCATGATGCGCAAATGTCATCTGAACACTTGTCCCGTTGGCGTTGCAACACAGGATCCGGAATTGAGAAAAAGATTTACAGGAGATGCGGATCATATAGTCAATCTGTTCAAATTTTTGACGCAGGAATTAAGAGAAATCATGGCTGACCTGGGTTTCAGGACAATCAATGAAATGGTAGGTCAGTCAGATTTTTTGGAAAAAAGAGAAAATATCAATCATTGGAAATTCAATAAACTCAATCTTTCTCCTATTTTATATAAAGAACCTGCTTCGAAATCTGTTGGCTTGTTCAATTCCGAAAAACAGGATCATGGCTTGGATGAAATTCTGGATAATAAGTTATTAAAAGTTGCTCAACCGGCATTGGAAAGCCAGGAAAAAGTAACGGCTTCATTCAATATTATCAATACGGACAGAACAACCGGCACACTTTTATCGAATGAAATTTCTAAAAAATATAAAAAATATGGTTTGCCGGATGATACCATTCATTTCAAATTTACCGGAACCGCAGGTCAAAGTTTTGCAGCATTCAATGCAAAAGGCGTAACAATGGAACTGGAAGGCGATGCCAATGATTATTTTGGAAAAGGATTGAGCGGTGCAAAAGTTATTGCCTATCCTTCAAAAGATGCAGGCTTTGTTCCTGAAGAAAATATTATTATCGGCAATGTTGCATTTTATGGTGCTACATCAGGTGAAGCGTTTGTAAGAGGAAAAGCAGGCGAACGTTTCTGCGTGCGTAATTCCGGTGCAAATGTAGTGGTAGAAGGCGTTGGCGATCATGGCTGCGAATATATGACTGGTGGCCGTGCAATTATTCTTGGAGAAACAGGAAGAAACTTTGCTGCAGGAATGAGTGGTGGAATTGCTTATGTGTATGACGTAAATCACAACTTTGAAATACGCTGCAACAGAGAAATGGTTGACCTTGACCCGGTGGATGAAAGCGATGAAAAATTTCTGCAGGAAATGATTCAAAAACAGTTTCATTTAACCGGAAGTACTGTTGCCAAATTTATTTTGAACGATTTTGAAAATCAGTTAAAAAATTTTGTAAAGGTATTTCCACAGGATTATAAAAAAGTATTGCAATCTTCAGCAGTCAAAGAATCAGTTAAAGTAAATTGATTATTAAATTATTGGATTATTAAATTATTGAGATGGGAAAAATAACCGGCTTTTTAGAATTTACAAGAGAACTTCCTCACAAACGTCCTGTGCAGGAAAGAATCAATGATTATAAAGAATTCGTCCAAAGATATACTGACGAAAAACTAAACCAGCAATCTGCAAGATGTATGGATTGTGGCACTCCATTTTGTCATGAAGGTTGCCCTGTGGGAAATTTAATTCCTGAATTCAACGATGCAGTGTATCGCAAAAGCTGGCAGGAAGCTTATGAAATACTTTCCTCTACAAACAACTTTCCTGAATTTACCGGAAGAATTTGTCCGGCACCCTGTGAATCCGCTTGTGTTTTAGGTATTAATCAGCCGGCAATTACGATTGAAGAAATTGAAAAGCATATCATCGAAATTGCCTTTGAAAGCGGTTTTGTGCAACCAAAAATTCCAAATGTCAGAACCGGAAAAAAAATTGCCATCATTGGCTCCGGCCCAGCAGGATTAGCGGCGGCAACTCAATTAAATTCAGCAGGACATTCTGTTACCATTTTTGAAAGAGATGATGAACCGGGAGGATTATTGCGGTATGGAATTCCAGATTTTAAATTAGAAAAATGGGTGATAGAAAGAAGAATTAATATTATGAAAGAAGAAGGTGTTGAAATAAAATGCAATGCCAATGTAGGTGAAAACGTAAGCATCAATGATCTTTTGAGAGAATACCATGCCATTATTCTGGCCGGAGGTTCTACGATTCCAAGAGACCTCAACATCCCCGGCAGAGAATTAAAAGGAATACATTTTGCAATGGATTTTCTAAAGCAACAAAACAAAAAAGTTGCCGGAAAAACAGTAGAAGAAGAATCTATTTTAGCAACAGGAAAAAATGTAGTCGTAATTGGTGGTGGCGATACCGGAAGCGATTGTGTAGGAACTTCCAATCGCCAGAAAGCATTGTCTGTTACACAATTTGAACTCATGCCAATGCCACCAAAAAGCCGTACGCCTTTTATGCCATGGCCTACTTATCCGATGATTTTAAAAACCACCAGTTCACATGAAGAAGGCGCAAACCGACACTGGGCAATTGCGACAAAAGAATTTATCGGTGATGAAAATGGAAACCTGAAAGCTTTAAAAATTGTTGACCTTCAATGGAAATTTACGGAAGAAAATAAACCGGCGCAGTTTGTAGAAGTGTCGGGAAGCGAATCAGAAATCCCCTGTGAACGCGCATTTCTGGCAATGGGATTTGTGCATCCCCAACATGAAGGTTTATTAAATCAGCTTGATATTGAACTGGATGAAAGAGGAAATGTAAAAGCAACTGAAAAAGAATTTCATACAAATATTGCCAAAATATTCTCTGCCGGAGATATGCGCCGCGGACAATCATTAGTTGTGTGGGCCATTTCAGAAGGAAGGGAATGTGCACGTAAAGTAGATGAATATTTGATAGGCTATTCGTTGTTGCCGACAAAAGACCAGAATATTTTGCACCAGGTGTAATAATTCTTTTTTTCTTTTAAAATAAAATAAGAAATACAGTTATTTGTTTCTTTGCTGCTTTATTTAAAACCGAACGATTTAGGTTGATTTAAATCGTTTTTCACTTGCATTCCGGGAAGTTTTTTCTTTAAAAAAGCCCTCACCCTTGTTCCCACATTTTCCCTGATATTTTCATAAAAAAGATTATAATCGGCAATGTGGAAATTTTTTGTTTTTATAAAAATACTTCCCAGGAATTTTGGCTTATTTACCCACAGTACATTTCGATGGATTTGAGCATTTACCAAATGTGGAATCACTTTATTGAAATCACGCAGAACGCTGCCTTTGTTTAAAGATGCGGGTGCAAACGCAGTGTCCATTGTCCAGGATAAAGGATTAATAACAAAGGCTTTCAGCGTTTCTTTTTCGATATAAGGTGCTACATATCCCCGTTGAAAAGTTCGCCAGCTTACAAAACATCCGGTTGCAGTAGAATCAATACAAGGCTTTAATTCTGTAAAATAATTTGTAAATACAGGAAGCCCGATTATGTAAGCGCAAACCAACTGTTTTTGCAATGGTTTTCCTTCAAAAAATTCTTTTAATAATCTTCCTGCATGCCATGTTCCCTGGCTGTGGGAAGCAATAATAATTGGCCGTCCATGATTATAATTTTTTAAATAATATTCAAATGCATTTTTAACATCTTCATACGCTAAATCCAAGGCAGCCTCGCCTGAATCTTTATATTTTGTATAAAAGGCATTCAGATTTGCCTGCCGGTAACGGGGTGCAAAAATCAGGCAATACCTGTTGAAAACACTTGCCTGGTACAGGATAGAGCCATTATCTGTTTTTTCGTTAACCGCAGCATCATTTATACCGGCATTCCAGCCATCCGGCTTTTGCCTGTCGGTATAAGAAGTAGGATATATAAAAAATACATCGGCAAGAGAATCCTTTTGCTGGTCTTTTAAGCCACGCGGCACATTATCTGATGGGTCATATTTAAATGGAGATGCAGCCCAATAATCAGGATTGCTGTAATCAGGAATGTCCGTTTCATTTTTAAATTGATAATTTATAGTTTGCCCGGATATTTTATGTGAGCATGAAATCATTAGCCCAAAAGAAAAAAATAAAAGAAGATAAATAATACCTTTAGAAAAAAAATTTTGTTTGTAAATTGACATCTGCTAAGCTACTTTCGCTATTTTAAATTTTAAAATCTTAAAGCAATGACCATACCAGTAGTTGACCTCTCTGATTTTACCAGCGGAGATCCGATACGAAAAGAATCTTTTGTGCAGCAGCTTGGAAAAGCATATGAAAATGTGGGATTCGTAGCAGTCAAAAATCATGGCATTTCCGATGAACTTATTAGCGATTTGTATAAATATGTTCAACAATTTTTTTCTCTTCCTTCGGATAAAAAAAGAACGTATGAAATCGCCGGCCTCGCCGGACAAAGAGGTTATACTTCTTTTGGAAAAGAACATGCAAAAGGCAGCGATGCACCGGATCTGAAGGAGTTTTTTCAATACGGACAAATCGTTCCTGAAAATCACCCTTTGAAACCAGAATACCCGGATAATGTAAGCGTGGAAGAGGTTTCAGGATTTAATCAAACTCTTTTTAATGCATATCGTGCTTTTGAAAAATCAGGAAAATCACTATTGCAGGCTATCGCACTTTATCTTGGTTTAGATGAAAATTATTTTGACAACCAGGTAGAAGAAGGCAATTCCATTTTGCGCGCCATTCATTATCCGCCGATAACTGTAGAGCCGAAGAGCGCAATTCGTGCTGAGCAGCATGAAGACATTAATTTAATCACTTTGTTAGTCGGAGCTTCTGCCGGTGGCCTTGAAATTCTTACTAAGAAAAATGAATGGGTTCCGGTCACTTCCCTCCCCGAGCAAATTGTAGTAAATGTGGGCGACATGCTACAGAGGCTTACCAATAATAAATTAAAAAGCACCACACACCGGGTTGTAAATCCGCCACGCGAGTTGTGGCATACTTCCAGGTTCTCGATACCTTTTTTTCTACATCCAAAATCTGCAATGGACTTATCAGCCCTTGAAAATTGCGTTGACGAAAATCATCCAAAAGTTTTTGAAGATATTAGCGCAGGAGAATATCTGGATGAGCGTCTAAGAGAAATAGGATTGAAGAAATAATTAATTAGCTGATTAGCTAATTAGCTGATTGGCTAATTAATAAAACAAATATTTTTTCATGGTACTGCTCAGGCACATTCCCTTTTTAAAAGCTGTTTTTTATTATACCATTTCTGCTTTTGGCGGCCCACAGGGGCATCTGGGAATGATGATTAAAACTTTTGTCGAAAGAAGAAGAGATGTGACAAAAGAAGAATTAATGGAGTATGTGGCGTTTTGCCAGCTTTTGCCCGGCGCTTCTTCTACGCAAACGATCACGCTAATAGGATATAAGCGAGGCGGTGTTCCTCTCGCTATTCTTACGCTGCTTATCTGGATTTTTCCTGCAAGTATTTTAATGGGAATTTTTTCATTTTTATTTTATTATGTCAAAACGTATCATGTAAATCTCAACCTCTTTACTTATATACAACCGATGGCTGTTGGGTTTATTGCTTTCGCGGCTTTCAAAATGTATAAAGTTTCTATCAAAAATAACATCACGTTTATTGTAATGGTTGTGGCTGCTATTGGCACTTATCTTTTTTTCAAAACGCCCTGGGTTTTTCCGGTTTTGATTATTCTTGGCGGAGTGGTTACCAACTTTAGCGACCGCCGTTATCCTGAAAAAGATAATATAAAACCGCGCCACATTAAATGGACAAACATCTGGTTATTCATTTTGATTTTTGTAATAGTTGGTTTTTTGAGTGAAACAGCACGTAAACAAAACTGGGAACACAAAAGGGCCTATAACCTTACAGAAAATGTGTATCGTTATGGAAGCCTGGTTTTTGGCGGCGGCGATGTGCTTATGCCAATGATGTATGAGCAATATGTAACGCGTGCAAAATCAAATTATCTTACAAAAGAAGAATACTTAACAGGTTGGGGAATTGTTCGCGCTATTCCTGGACCGGTATTTTCTGTTACCTCTTATGTAGGGGGAATGGTGCTGAGAGATTACGGGCCGGGTTGGCAGGTGTTGGGATGTCTCATCGGGTGCATCGGCATCTTTTTGCCAAGCGCTTTGCTGGTCTTATTCTTTTTTCCTGTTTGGCAAATTTTGAAAAAATATGTGGTTGTTTATCGTTCGCTTGAAGGAATTAATGCGGTAGTTGTAGGAATTATGTGGGCATCCTTTCTTTATTTGGTAAAAGATATTTCAATTACAGAATTAGATACCGTCAGTTTTATAAATATTTTTGTAATCATAGGCACTTTTTACCTGCTCACTTTTACAAAAATTCCTGCACCGTTTATTGTATTAGGATGTTTGATTATTGGATTTATTTTTTGAGGAAAATTAATTGAGAAATAGCAGTTCAATAAAGAAAGAAATAATCAGAATTTTTGTTTTACTGCTTCAATTTTGTTTTTACAATTGTTGTTTTATAGTTCCAATAATTTCCGCCGGGTCGGCACTCAGCCCTTCTTTCTGAAAAACCAAAACGCCGCTTTTGTCTAAAACAGAAATAATATTGCTGTGCGAAAAATTTCCTTCCGCATCTTTTTCAAATTGCACATTTAATAAAACAGAAAGTGTTCTGACAGCATTTTCATTGCCATGTAAAAGGCTCCAGTTATTGTCTAATTCATTGGCATGTGCAAATTTTTTTAATTGCTCCGGCAAATCTCTCTGAGAGTCAAAACTTACCAGCAAATAATTTACTTTACCATTCTCTGATTTCAATTTTTCTTCAATGTTTTTTATGTCTGCAGTCAATCGTGGACATGCATAAGTGCAATGCGTAAATATCATTCCAACAACTGTTGGCTTTCCTGCAAAAGAAGAAAGCGTTACGTTTTTTTTATCCTCTGTTTGAAAAGTATCGGTGAGTTGATAAATACTTTCTGAAGAAATCGTGCCAACGGGCGCTGTATTGGGTGTGGGCGCCTCGCCTGTGAAAGCAGATTTGTTGCTCATATCTGAACAACTAAAAAGCAAGACAGTAAGCAACGAAAAAATGATGATTTTCATTTTATTTATTTTTAATTTTTTACGCAGCGAAAACCAAGGTTTGCAATACAAAAATTACCTTTTAAACTTCCGCGATAACTGAATCGTAAAAAAGCAGCATAATCAGATTTATCCGCCACATTCAGAGCACCACCTGCACAAAAGTTTTTTAATTCATCTTCATCATTTCCCCGGGAATCTCTGGAGCCAATAAAACTATTAAAATTGAAGGTCCATTCCCAAATCAATCCGTTCATATCATACAATCCATATTGATTTTCATAAGTGGACTTTACATTTGGAAGCACTTTTGGATTTGGTTTGGTGTACCAGTCCAAAATAAAATCTGTAAGTGATTTATATTTAAAATTCTTTGGAGCCGCTTTTGCCGCTAACTCCCACTGGGCAATGGTTGGAAGCTTTTTGTTTTTCCATTTACAATAGGCCTCTGCTGCAAACCAGGAAACGTTTACTACCGGTGAATTGTAAATTTTTTTATTCACTTCACCGATTAATAAATCACTTTGCCAATGTCTTAAATAATTTGTATCCGCAAAAAGCCTGTTCACTTTCGACCTTCTCCATTGCGAATTTGCTTTTACAAATTCTAAAAACTCTGCGTTTGTTACAGCAGTTTCATCCATTTTAAAAGCGGGAACAGGAACGGGTTTATTGTTAGGAGTAATAAAAAATGGCTGATAATTTCCTGCAGGAACCGTTGCCATTTTTCCTTCAGAAAAAACCACTTTCTTCTGCGCATTTGCTGCGCAAAAGAAAGTGGTTATCAAAAGGATGGTAAGAAAATATTTCATTTTAATTCAAAAACGGAATTTATTTTTTCAATTTCTCATAGATAGAAGCATTTTCAGCGCCTGTTACTTTTATCTGTGCAATAGCACCTTTGTTAAATGCCCGGAAAATGGAATGATCAACCAAATTAATTACTTCAGGAACCTGCATTTTCATTTCGACGATAGCAGCGCCACCAGCAGGTATCAGCGTTGTTTGTACATCTCTGTTTATTTCTGTGCCGCC
Organism: Hanamia sp.; assembly: GCA_035475995.1. Lineage (GTDB taxonomy): Bacteria > Bacteroidota > Bacteroidia > Chitinophagales > Chitinophagaceae > Ginsengibacter. The sequence continues at coordinate 8,722 of DATILZ010000354.1, forward strand.
TTCCATGTACACCTTTGTAAATATCTGTCCAATTGGATGGAAAGAAGAAATGAGATTTGGGCCACCATTACCTACAAATAATCTTACGGTTTCTCCAACCTTTGCTGTGAGCGCATTTGGACCTGTGGTAGAGCGAACTTTCCCATTAAAAATCACATAATCCGGATTTTCTGCAAGCGCTTTTGTTTCGTCAAAGTCCTGCAACCCGGGCGCATTATATTTTCCTTTTGTATAAAAATCTCCCTGCATCAAATAATATTCCCTGTCCACTTTTGGCAATCCGCCTTGTGGCTCTACCAATATCAAACCATACATGCCATTGGCAATATGCAAAGGCACCGGGCCGGTTGCACAATGATACACATACAAGCCAGGATGTAAAGCGCGGAATTGAAAATGAGTAGATTGTCCCGGAGCAGTTGAAGTAGCATCAGCGCCGCCCCCTGGTCCGATTACAGCATGAAGGTCAATGCTGTGTGACATTTTGCTTTCAGGAGCGTTTTTTAAAGTAAAATCAACAAGATCTCCTTGTCTTACTCTGATAAAATTTCCTGGTACGTGGCCACCAAATGTCCAGAAAGTATATTCAGAACTATCAGAAATGGGCATTACTTTTTCGATGGTTTCCAATGTTACCATCACTTTTTTCGGTGAAGTGTAAGTCAATGGTTTTGGAACATTCGGAGCAACAGTAAGTTCTGCGGTAATGGTTCCACTGATTGTAGTGTCTATCTTACTTTCATCAGTATTATTTCCCGAATTCGTTTTGCAGGAATACATGAAAAAAGTAAATGACAACAGGAGCAGCGCCGGAAAAATTCCTCTTTTAAACAGAGGCGCTTTTTTTGAAATTTGCATCATGATTTTCGATTTATGTTTTTTATTTTATTGCTTCAATTACTTCTTAAAATTGCACTGCAAATTTCAGTTGCATTCACTGCATAAAATGTAATCGGACTCATTATAAAATATGATGCTGCTCATATTTGTAAGAAAGCTGAGAGTTTGTGTGGTGCCGTGCAACAATAATGCCTTTTGTTAATAGAATCAAAAAGACAATTTAATATTATTTATGCTTTTACTGTCAGAATTATTAAAAGACCTGTTTTTAAAGCACAATCTATATATTTCATTCATAAAAATTCTATCGTTTTATAAGCCTGACTAATAGAATTATCAAACAAAAT
>DATILZ010000355.1:0-6588 GCA_035475995.1 Hanamia sp.
TGGACAAATTGGAAGACTTAATATTCATGACCAGGCGATGGCAGCGAAAAAAATATTGGAAAAACCTTATTTTGACAAAGATCGTGTAGCAGTTTGGGGCTGGAGCGGCGGGGGTTCTTCTACGTTAAATTTAATGTTTCAATATCCGGATATTTACAAAACCGGAATATCCATTGCAGCCGTTACCAATATGTTATTCTACGACAATATTTATGAAGAAAGATATATGGGATTGCCGCAGGATGATATGCAGAATTATGTGTTAGGCTCAGCGATTCATTATGCAAAAAATCTGAAAGGAAATTTATTATTCATACATGGAACCGGTGATGATAACGTGCAATACGATAATGCAGAAGCGCTATTAAATGAGCTGATCAAAAACAATAAAACATTTCAGTTTATGCCGTTTCCCAATCGTACGCATTCGTTATCTGAAGGCGAAGGAACGAGAAAATTCTTATCAACTTTATATTCAGACTATTTAAGAAAATATTGTCCTCCGGGAGCAAGATGACCGTTTTTGAAAATCGCCGGCTTATAAGCTGGCTTTTTTCAATTAAATAGAAATTGGAATTATTGTTTGTTTACTGGAATTTTTAAAAACAAAAAATCCGGATAAAAGTAAGGAAGAAGAAGTATCGGGGAGCGGACTTGAACCGCCGACCTTCGGGTTATGAATCCGATGCTCTAACCAGCTGAGCTACCCCGACATAATTTGTATTTCTAAGAACTTTATATCGGAAAGTGACTTGAACTGCTGTCCGCCTTTCGGCGGATATGAATCCGATGCTCTAACCAGCTGAGCTACCCCGACATTTGGGCGGCGAAGATAATACTTTGCCTAAAATTGACAATGCAAAAAATGAATGAATTTGTTATTTTATTTTTTCCTTCCCGGATACACTTCCAAAGCTTTTTCAAGGCAATCCATTGCATTATTGATTGCATCGGCATTTAAAACATATGCAAGCCTTACTTCATTTTTACCCAAACCTTCTGTTCCATAAAAGCCGGTAGCAGGCGCCAGCATTAACGTCGCTCCATTGTAATTGAATGATTCTAAAAGCCATTGGCAAAAAATATCGGCATCATCAATTGGCAAGGAAGCCATTGCATAAAATGCACCGCCCGGATTTGGGCAAAAAACTCCTGGAATCTGGTTCAGTCTTTTTACAATCGTATCTCTTCTTAACTGATATTCTGCTTTTGGTTTTTCGAAATAATCCGAAGGAAGATCAACTGCAGCTTCGCCAAGAATTTGTCCGAATTCAGGTGGACTTAGTCTCGCCTGCGCAAATTTCATTACCGTATTTAAAACGTCTTTATTGTGAGTGACCAACGCGCCAATCCTTGCTCCACAAGCACTATAGCGCTTGCTGATTGTATCCATCAATATCACATTATTTTCTGCACCTTCCAACTGCATAGCACTGAAATGTTTTCCTTCGTAACAAAATTCACGATATGCTTCATCAGAAAACAGATACAGATCGTGTTTCAGAATAATAGTTTTTAGCACTTCCAGTTCTTCCTGGCTGTATAGGTATCCGGTTGGATTGTTCGGAGTGCAAATAACAATTGCCTTGGTTTTTGGAGTAATTAATTTTTCAAATTCTTCAATTGGCGGTAAAGCAAAACCAGTTTCAATATTTGAAGTAATTGGTTTTACCGTCACTCCGGCAGTAACAGCAAATCCATTGTAATTTGCATAAAAAGGCTCAGGGATAATTACTTCATCACCCGCATCGAGGCAACTCATAAAACCAAACAAAATCGCTTCACTCCCACCGGTAGTAATAATGATCTCATTATGATCGACATTAATATTGACAGAATGATAATATTCCACTAATTTTTTGCGGTAGCTTTCATTTCCTGCGCTGTGACTATATTCCAGAATTTTAAAATCTGAATTTCGCACGGCATCCAGAATCTGAGGAGGAGTTTCTATATCCGGTTGCCCGATATTTAAATGATAAATTTTAATTCCCTTTTTCTTTGCAGCTTCGGCGAACGGAACCAATTTTCTGATCGGAGAGGCGGGCATTATCTTGCCGCGATTACTTACTGATAACATATTTTGCAAAGATAAGTGATGTTTGGGTGAGTATAAATCGGATGCAGGAATTGTTTGTTTTCTATAATAATTTAATCTTCTGAAATTACTATCTTTGAGGAGAGCACCTTGTCTTCTGACAGATCCACATAAACTTTTTAAATCCTATTTACTATGCAATCAGAAACGCAACTTAGTGTTGAATCAGTCGAATGTTGTATTTGCGGCAACGAACCAACAACTGTTGTAGGTCGTGGTGAAGATTATGAATATCATACCAGTATTGATACTTTTTCCGCTGTTCAATGTGATTCCTGTAGTTTGATTTATTTAAATCCGCGCCCATCAGTAAAGGAATTTGAAAAAATTTATCCTCCAAATTATCATGCCTTCAATTTTTCTCCAAAGCAATATGGATTTGTTTACAAAATAAGGGCAAAATTGGAAGCGAACCGATCTTTAAGCAGATGCAAAGGATTAGGAGATGATGCACGTATTTTAGATGTAGGTTGCGGAGACGGATTTCATTTGAATTTGCTTAGAGAATATGGAAATAAAAAATGGACGCTGGAAGGGATTGACCTTGATAAGCGAGCGGTTGAGGCAGCCAGGAAGTCAGGGTTAAATGTACATCTGGGAAGCGTGGAAGAAATTCACCTTCCTGAGGAATCCTTTGACCTCATATTTATGATTCAGACAATTGAACATGTAGAAAAACCATCTGAAATTTTAATAGCAATCTTTAAATTATTAAAAAAAGGAGGAAAACTGGTAATAGTTACAGATAATACAGATTCTATCGATTTTAAAATTTATAAAAACAGGTATTGGGGTGGCTATCATTTTCCAAGACATTGGAACCTATTTAACCAAAAATCATTATCAAAACTGGCTGTTAAAACAGGATTTGAAGTTGAGGGTCTTTCTACAATTGTGAGCCCGGTAAATTGGGTTTACTCGATTCATAATTCCCTTGTCGGTCACAAACAACCTTATTGGCTCATAGAACGTTTTACCTTAAAATCTACGGTTTCTTTGTTTGTATTTACAGTTTTGGACTTTGTTTTGCAGAAGCTTGGAAAAGGAGCATTACTGCAGGCAACTTTAAGAAAACCAATTTCGAATTAATGTATAATATAACCTATTTAATATGGCAACAAAACCAATTGCTATTATCGGCGGTGGAATTGCAGGCTTAACCGCTGCTAATTTTTTGAAGCAAAAAAATATTCCTTTTATTCTTTTTGAGGCAGGCGACAAAATTGCTGGTCTTGCTATGACCTTTAAAGATGCAGATGGATTTAGTAATGACTTTGGAGCTCATTTTATTACCAACCGGTTAGCAAAGGCTATAGGGGTAGAGCAGGAATGTAAGACTGTAAAATATTATGGAGAATCTGTTTGGATAAAGGGTAAGAGCCACCAATATCCTTTTGGCCTTATTACAATACCACGGATGTCTTTAAGTTTTTTACAAAGCAAGCTAAAACTAAAGAAAAACACACGCTCACCTCAATCAATAGCGGAACTTTTCAGAAACAAGTATGGAAAATCGCTTGCCAACGAAATTGCACTTCCTTTGATTGAGGCATGGTCAGGTGCTCCTTCTGATAAACTTTCAGCCGCAATTGCCGATAGTTTGCCAAAAAGTATTTTAAACACTTTTTATTTGAAAATGGCCAGCAAAATTACCGGCCGTGCTGTTGCCTGTGGGTACAATCGTGAAAAGCCGGAACTTGCTTCCGTGTGGCATGTTTATCCAAATGGCGGAGTTTCACGTTTGTGTTCTAAACTTGCTGAAGGCCTGGATGATTCGATCAGACTGCAATCACCGGTACAGCAAATTATTGTAGAAAATGAAAAAGTGGTGGCGGTTATAGTTAAAGATAAACTAATTGAAGTTTCTGCTGCGATAAGTACTGCTCCGGCAAACATTTTATCAAAGATGGTAAAAGGCACGGCTTCACTAAAAGCAATTGAAAATTTCCGTTTTCGTCCAATGCTTTTTGTGAATATGCGTTTTAATAAAAGAAATATATTACCTGATACCGTTCTTTGGCTTCCGGAACATCAATTTCCGTTTTTTCGTTTAACAGAAGTCACGCGTTCCATGCCCTGGCTTGCGCCTGAAGGAAAATCAATCATCACTGCTGACATTGGTTGTGAAAAGAATGACGAATGGTGGAATATGGATCAGGAAAAATTAATTGAACTTTGTTTGCAAAAATTAACACCGATCTTTCCGAATGCAGAAACCCAATTTTTAAAGGCAACTGTTTTACGAACACCATATGCCTATCCGATTTTTCTTAATGAATATGAAGCGGAACGCCGTCAATTTGAAAACTCAACCAAAATTGAAAATCTTTTGAGCATTGGTAGAAATGGAGAATTTGCCCATCGTTTTATGGAAGATATTTATTGGCGAACCCGTGAAAAAACAGATCACCTGATCAAAAAAATGCGATACAATGAAAAAAATTCAAATTACTCACTTTTTACTTCAAAAGAATTCGGGAATAGAATTACACACTAACAATCGTTTTGTACAGCAACTTGTTTTTTAACATACTACAGTTAGCATAAAAAAAATAGCCTTGAATATATGATAATCAAGGCTATTTTGTAGCACGTACGGGATTCGAACCCGTGATTCCTCCGTGAAAGGGAGGCGTCTTAACCCCTTGACCAACGCGCCATTCTGTTTAAAGGACGGCAAAGATAATCCTAGGTAGTTTTGATACCAAATAATTTTCTTTCTTTTACAGAAAAAAACAAAAATTACTTTGCATTATTGAAAAATCAGAATAAGAAATGACAGGAATTGCGTGTGGAATAAGTGTAAATAATACATTTGAAAATCTTCCAGACATTTGAAAATCTTCCTGCTTCTAAAATTTCGGACAAGGAATTCCTTTAAATCCAGGAGGTCTTTTCACATAGATTAGTGAAATTTCCATTCCACCCCTGCTTTGAGAACCTGCTTTCAAGCTGGAAACATTTACATCATAAGTAGCGCCGATCCTCATACCTGCAAATTCTAAACCTATATAAGGAATTACTGCATCATTTAAACGATACCACAATCCCGCATACACATTGGAAGGACTTTCACTCTGATCGTCTAAAGATGCTGCCAAAGCTCCACCTACAACTGTTTCTGTAGATGCTGCCTGGTATTGATAGATACCACTGGCATGAAAAGTAAGAATATCGGATACAGGAAAATATCCACCTGCACTGATGGTAGTGCGGGAAGCAATATTCCAATTGGCTCCCATAAAGCTCTCATGGGGCCGGTTAATGTGATAGACAGAAGCTCCTACATAAAAATTATTTGATTCATCAGTAGAAGCAGAAAATAACAAGCCGGCATTGACATCAAGGTAATTGACATTCAGATTCTCATTATTATAAACCTCACGGGTAACCCCGGTAAAGCCGTATGGCGTAAGCATATCTTCATAATACAGCTTACTATTATCCAATCTTTTTTGCCCATAAGTCCCCTGGAAACCCACCGCAATTTGCTTAAAACCATCCTCATCCAAAGCTTTGGAATAAGAAGTAGATAATGCTAAGTAGTTATTAGTAAGAACGCCACCACCTGCTTTATCTGTAAGCGCTAAAATGCCGATTCCCCATCGGTCATAGTCCGGGAGCTTGGTTTTTAAGATGTCAAAATCAACACTCAAGGTTGAAGTGGTATATACATTATTAAATGCAGGCCATTGATTACGATAATTTCCGGAAACCCGCAGCGTTCCATCAAATTTTCCGGTAAATGCAGGATTTAAAGTAAGCGGAGAGGCAAAAAATTGAGAGAAATGTGGATCTTGCGCTTTTATATAAAACGATACCGTAAGAAATAAACTCAAAATAGCAGCGGTCTTTTTCATTTTTGTAAAATTATAGAACATTAAAGATAAAATGTTCTTTTGATTTTCTAACTCTTCAAAACCTAAACGTTCTAAACTCTTAGAAATTTTCTCAACTCTTAGAAATTTTCTCAACTTTCCAAAACCTTCTTAGTCTCTTGTAAATCTTTTAACCTCCGGGAACATGCATATTTCCTTAACGCCCTTCATTTACAATTTCCACACCTGCACTGCAACCGAGCCTGTCTGCTCCCGCGTTGATCAATTCTTTTGCAAAGGAATACGATTTTATTCCACCGCTTGCTTTTATTTTTACAGCGTCTGCAAGGTGTGCTCTTATCAATTGCACATCATGGATGGAAGCACCTTTTTCAGCAAACCCTGTTGACGTTTTTACATAATCTACACCGGCAGCACCATAAATATCGCAGCATTTAATAATTTCATCATCGCTCAATACGCCGCTTTCTATGATGACTTTTATCACTTTATTTTTGTTTTTTATAATAGGCATAACGGTGTTGATCTCATTTGCAATAAATTCCCAATCCGCATTTTTTATTGCTGAAATATTTACAACCATATCCAGTTCATCTGCGCCATCTACAATTGCCAAAACAATTTCAGCAACTTTCGCTTCTATTGCACAAT
>DATILZ010000356.1:0-6604 GCA_035475995.1 Hanamia sp.
CCGCTGATAACGATCTCCCGGAATTTAGATTTCCCATTCTGTTGTAATAAATATAATCCTTTGCATCCATATAAGTGTATCCTTTTCTTCTCATATTAAATCCTTCGGTAAACTTATAAGAAACCTGAGCTTTACCGGATTTGCCATGTTTTGTCGTAATAAGAATTACACCATTATTCGCCCTTGCACCATAGATAGCCGTAGAAGCCGCATCTTTTAATATTTGAATAGATTCAACATCTTCTGAAGCGATATCACTATACGGCCTGATGATTCCATCTATAACCACAAGAGGAGCGCCGGGGTTATTAATCGAAGCGCCGCCGCGTAAAATAATTACAGGGTTGGCACCCGGCTGGCCGGTTGCGTTGACAACTTGCAGTCCTGAAATAGTTCCCTGTAGTGCAGAACCAATATTAGCACGAGGAGCAGTTGCCAAAACTTCGTTATCTAGTTTAGCAATAGAAGTTGTAACATTTTTTCTTGATTGCGTTCCATAACCAACCACTACAATTCCGCCTAATTTTCCTGCTTCCGGTTTAAGGGTAACATCAAAATTAGAAACGTTTCCTACTTTTATTTCCTGTGTAGTAAAGCTGACGTAAGAAACAATGAGTACATCATTTGGAGAAGCATCAATGCTGAAGGAACCGTTTGCATCGGTTTGTGTGCCGGCCTTTTTACCCTTCAATTCAATTGTTACGCCGGCCAGGGGTTTTCCGTCTTCTTCAGAAGTAACCGTTCCCGTAACTTTTTTTACCTGCCCAAAAACAGTGGTCGACAGCAGAAAGCAGGTAATTAAAATTCCAATTTTCAAAGAAGAAAATTTCATTTCAGATTGTTTTAAATTTTAAAAGTATTATGTTTGACATAATAAAAGTAAAACGTTAAATTTACACCACCAAATAAAATTTACTTTTCTTTATAAAAAAATATTTTTAATAGAAGAATGATACATTTGTCAATACTAATTTTAAGCAACAGATATTATGAATACAGCAGTTTTTAAAAAAAATCTAAAAAGCATTGATACTAGTTCCCTGGTGGATAAGGTAGAAAAAAGGCTTGTAGAAATTTTACAACAAAAGAAATTGAAAGTTGGCGACAGCATTCCGAAGGAATTAGAACTTGCTGAAACCCTTGGCGTAAGCAGAACCGTTATCAGAGAAGCTTTACTCAGATTAAGGATGATGGGGCTGATAGAATCAAAAAAGAAAAAAGGCGCAGTGATCACCAGCCCTGACCTTTTTGCGATCATGAGTAAAAGCATGAACCCACATATACTGGACCAGGAAACTTTGAAAGAAATTTTTGAAATAAGATTGGTGTTAGAAATAGGAATGGCCGATTTTCTTTTTCAAAGAATTACAAAAGAAGATATTGATGAATTGTATGAAATTGTAAAAAAAGAACCTTTAATTACTGATCAGCATTTGTTTAATATCGGCCATGAAGTTGCCTTTCATGGAAAACTGTACGAAATTACGGGTAATGAAACTTTAAAGAAATTTCAAAAAATGTTACTTCCGGTTTTCGATTATGTACATCACAGCGGTTTATTGGGAAAGCCGATTCTTTTTAAAAACTTTGTTTCTCATAAAGGCCTGGTAGATGTTTTAAAAAGTGGAACTCCTGAACTTTTCAGAAATGCCATGAGGCAGCATCTGGAAAATCATTTTATGAGATTATTTGATTAATGTTTTTTGCATTTTTGGTTGTTTAAGGCGGATTTAAAGGGCTGAAAAAACGGCATTTTTCGTTTTGTCAATTTATTTTATTCCCTTACCTTCGCAAACTTAAAAATACATGGAGACTTAATAATAGAAAGCCATGTTTAAAGCAAAATAATATGAAAAAAGACATTCATCCATCAAATTACAGATTCGTAGTTTTTCGCGACATGAGTAACGGCACCATGTTTTTGAGCCGCTCTACTGCATCTTCAAAAGAAACCGTACAATGGGAAGATGGCAAGGAATACCCGGTAATAAAACTGGAAATTTCCAATACATCCCACCCTTTTTATACCGGTAAAAATATGCTCGTAGATACTGCAGGACGTATTGATAAATTCAGGAAACGCTACGAAAAAAAGAAATAATAATTTTTAGTTTGATTTTTTTATCCCCCTTCATCGGGGGATTTTTTATTAATTTTCATCATCTGTCTTTTTTTAATTTTACCTGATGAATATTTTGCTTGATGATATTTCCTTTGAAAACTCCTTATTTCCTTTTGGTGTGGTACGCTCTATTGCTCACATCAGAGTAGGTATTCTCACTATTTTTGAAAAATGGCAATTTTATTTTCCAGGTAAAGTTTTTATTGCATCAGAAAAATTAATACATGATTTTGATAAAACAAAATGCATAGAATATCCGGCTAATTTTATTCCTTCCTGGCAATTTTTAAAACAACTTTCACTTCAGAAAGAAAAGATTCCATTTACAAAAGATTGTAAAATCATGGAACATCCGTGGCAAATATTTGAATTCAACAATTGGGCAATCCGCGAAGATTTTGAAATGATTACTGAAGGAAGAATTTCTGAACGAATTGCTTCATCTAATCAACTTATTGCTCCAGAAAATATCTTTATAGAATCCGGCGCAAAAATTAATTTCTCGATTTTAAATGCAGAAGCAGGGCCAATTTACATAGGTAAAAATGCGGAGATACAGGAAGGATGTTTATTGCGTGGACCTATTTCCATCGGTGAAGAGAGCCGTGTGAAGATGGGCACAAAAATATATGGCGCTACAACTATCGGCCCGCATTGCCTGGTTGGCGGGGAAATAAAAAATTCTGTTTTAATGGCTTTTTCAAACAAAGCGCATGACGGATATCTGGGCGATTCGGTTATCGGAGAATGGTGTAACCTGGGCGCCGGAACCAGTAATTCCAATTTAAAAAATAATGCCTCCACAGTGAAAATCTGGAGTAAAAAAGAAAACGATTTTGTTGCTGCCGGTAATAAATGTGGATTACTAATGGGTGATTACAGCCGTTGTGCCATTAATACTTCTTTCAACACAGGAACCGTTGTTGGCGTGTGTTGCAGCATATTTGGAAATTCATTTCCTCCCAAATTTGTTGATAACTTTACCTGGGGAAATGAGAAATATATTTTTGAAAAAGCTATCGGCGATATCAATAACTGGAAGAAATTAAAAGAGCTGGAAATAACAGAATCAGAAATTGAATCATTAAAAAATATTTATCAATAAAATAAAATCAATGAGAAAACAAATAGCAGCAGCTAACTGGAAAATGAATTTATCGCTGGAACAGGCAACCGCATTACTGGATGAAATTCTGAAAAAGAATATCATTCTTTCTGACAATCAGGAGGCTGTTTTTGGTGTACCATTCCCTTATCTTCTTTTAGCAAAAGATAAAATAAAAAACAATAAAAATTATTTTGTTGCTGCGCAAAATTGCTATACAAAAGAATCGGGAGCATTTACCGGAGAGGTAAGCGCAGCAATGCTTTCATCACTCGGGATCGAATATGTAATTATTGGTCACAGCGAAAGAAGAGAATATTTTTCAGAAGATAATTATACCCTTTCTCTAAAGGTAGATACGTGTTTGAAAAATAATCTGAAACCCATATTTTGTTGTGGCGAATCTTTGGAAATAAGAGAAGCGGGAACTCAAAATGATTATGTTGAAACCCAGCTGAAAGAAAGTCTTTTTCACTTGGAAGCATCAGCCATAAAAGATTTTGTTATCGCCTATGAACCAATATGGGCAATTGGTACAGGGAAAACAGCCACTTCCGAACAAGCACAGGAAATGCACGCGCATGTCAGGAGTGTTCTAGAAAAAAAATATGGAAATGATATTGCAGAAAGTATTTCTATTTTATACGGAGGAAGTGTAAAAGCTAATAATGCAAAAGAGATTTTTAGCAAACCAGATGTTGATGGCGGCCTGGTAGGCGGTGCTTCTCTCAATGCATCTGAGTTTGCAGAAATTATTAAAAGCCTGAAAAGCTGACACGAGTTTTTTGTCTTCAAAATCCACATTTAGTTTTTTTATTTTATCTTAATCCTTCAATCATAGAAGTGTAAAATTTAAAAGAAATGTGTCAATAAACAATGTCATCTGGAAGTCTCCTCCTATTTTTATATTTCAAATTTAAAAATGAAAAAAATGAAAAAACTTCTCATTGCTATCCTTTTATTCGCAGGCTCATTTAGTTTTGCAAATGCACAAACAAAACAAAAAACTGAACACAAAAAAGCCACCGCCACAACTGCAGTTACTACTCCACCTGCAAAAACAACTGACAAAACGGTTGACAAAACTTCCACTCATTTAAAAAAGGATGGAACAGCAGATAAAAGGTACAAGGAAAATAAAACCACTGCAAAAGCCACTGCCGGCCCATTAAAAAAAGATGGTACTCCTGACAAAAGATACAAAGCAAATAAGAAATAAAACTTTTGATTTGTAAACAAAACTGGCCGTGTCACACGGCCAGTTTTGTTTTAATACATTTCGTATCAGATTCTAAAACTCAGTTTTATTCTTTAAAATAAATGCTGGAAGACAGTAAACGAATAAATATTATCAATACCTGTTTTGAATGTTCAATCCACAGCAATCAGAAACAAATAATGGTGGTTCCGCATTTGGTTCTGATTGCTTGAAAAAACTATTCAAATAATTCTGTTTGTGGAGAAGATTTTTCTGGTTCTACCCAATTCAACTGATCATTTTTTGAATAATCGGTAAGTTTATTTCCAATTGCGCGCCAGCCCATAACATCTACCACTTTATGTAATTTTATTTTTGCTTTTCTTATCTGCGTCCCTCTCCCACTCTGCATTTCAAGAACTGGCTCCTCAGCAGTCGTCGCTTTTATCAAACGGTTATCTTTCCCTTCTTTTATAAAAAGAAATTTACTGTTTAAGGTGTTTGTTTCAATTTTAAAACGCTTCACATTGTATTGAAGTTTTTCTGCATCGAGATAAACTGCAGTAATGATTTTTTCAGGATCAAATTTTTCAATCAGCTCTATAGAACCAACATCAAAACGCTGGGTGATTTCCTGGCCGGTGATTTCATAATTTCCATCTTTATAAAGAACCAGAATTTTATCATCTCCTTCAAAATTTCCCAACAACTTCCCTTTTTCTTCAGTGTTCAATCTTCCAAATGTGTCATCAAACCAAAGTTTTCGTTGATCCAGAGTTGACTTCCCTTTTTCAGACATTTTGATGGACTTGATTGGATATTTTGTTACCTGGTTTCCAATACTTCCCCGGCTCCGTATTTCCATGGTTTCAAAATAAAAATCAAGCTCTTTGTTTCGTGCGCTGCAACCGGGAGTAAGCAGAATGCGAACGACTTCCGCTTCGCCATTTGGATTCACAGAAAAATAATGAACTTTACTTTTTTCATCGCCTTTGGTCAGATCATATTCTTTGTCGCGTGTAACACCGGTTACATTAAATCTCTTTGCATAACTGATTCCTTTTTTACCATCGGCATAGATCATGTTGTAAGTTGTACGCTCATCACTTTTATTGAAAACTGCCACATGAATAATATCTTTCCCGATAAAAACTTTATCCGAAACTTTTACCACTTTCATTTTCCCTGATTTTGTAAATGCGATAATATCATCCAGATCACTGCAATCAGCAATGAATTCATCTTTCTTAAGACTCGTGCCTACAAAGCCTTCTGACCGGTTTACGTAAATTTTTGTATTGGCAATTGCAACTGCTTTTGCCTGTATCACATCAAATAATTTGATCTCAGTTTTTCTCTCACGTCCTTTTCCAAACTTCTTTAATAATTCTTCATAATAAGAAACAGCGTATTCAGTAAGGAACTCCAGATGATGCCTTACTACGGCAATATCATCTTCAATCGATTTTATCTGCCTGATCAGATCATCAATGTCGAGTTTATAAATTCTTCGAACAGGCTTCTCTGTTAGTTTCAGAATATCTTCCCTTGTAATTTCTCTTTTTAATATTGCTTTGAAAGGAACAAAAGCTTTATCAATTGCAGTAATTACTTTCTCCCAAGTTTCATGTTTCTTTTCTAATTCTTTATAGATTTTTTCTTCAAAAAATATTTTTTCCAAAGAAGTGTAATGCCATTTTTCCTGCAGTTCGCGGAGTTTGATTTCGAGTTCCTGTTTTAAAAGATTTCGTGTGTAATCAGCAGAAAATTTAAGTAATTCAGACACTCCGGGAAAACGCGGCTTCTGACCTTCAATCACGCATGCGTTTGGAGAAATAGAAATTTCACAATCGGTGAAAGCATATAAAGCATCAATAGTAATATCGGGAGAAATGCCTGGCGCAAGATCAATCGCAATTTCTACTTCTGCGGCGGTATTATCAGTTACCTTTTTAATTTTAATTTTTCCACTTTCATTGGCTTTAATAATGCTTTCAATTAATTGTGTGGTAGTCGTTCCATAAGGAACATCTTTTATAACAATCGTTTTTTTATCAACTTCCTCAATCCTGGCGCGCACACGCACTTTACCTCCGCGAATTCCATCATTATAATTGGTAACATCTATCATTCCACCGGTGCCAAAATCAGGAAAAAGCTCAAACTTTTTTCCTTTATA
>DATILZ010000357.1:0-2359 GCA_035475995.1 Hanamia sp.
ACTTAGCCGGTACCGGGGCAAAACCATTTGTTCTGAATGCAATGGATATCGTTTGAGAAAAGAAGCGCTCTATGTTCATGTCGATAATAAAAACATTGGGGAGCTTTGCGAAATGCCGGTAAAGGATTTGCAAAAATGGTTTTCACAAATTCAATTATCTGATTATGATAAAACCGTTGCAAAAAGAATTTTAATAGAAATAAATACCAGATTAAAAGTGCTGCTTGATGTAGGTTTGGGATATCTTACTTTAAACCGTCTTGCAAATTCATTGAGTGGTGGCGAGAGCCAACGCATTCAATTAACCCGAAGTTTGGGAAGCAATCTTACCGATTCCTTGTATATTTTGGATGAGCCTTCCATTGGTTTGCATTCAAGAGATACCGAAAACTTAATCGTGGTTTTAAAAAATTTGCAGGCTTTGGGAAATACGGTTGTAGTGGTAGAACATGATGAAATGATGATGCGAAAAGCAGATCATATTATTGATATGGGACCGCTTGCAAGCCATCTTGGCGGAGAAATCATTGCCGAAGGAAATTATGATTCCATTATTAAAAATCCTGAAAGCCTTACCGGAAAATACCTGAAAGGAGAATTGAAAATAGAGCCGCCAAAAAACGTGCGGAAATGGAATCGTTCCATAAAAGTAGAAGGTGCACGTCAGAATAATTTAAAAAATATTGATGTCGTATTTCCACTCAATGTTTTGTGCCTGGTAACGGGGGTAAGTGGCAGCGGAAAAACAACGCTGGTAAAACAAATTTTATACCCTGCTTTAAAAAAAATAAAAGGAGAATTTGCAGAAAAAGTTGGCTTAAGTAAGGGGATTACGGGCGATGTCGACTTCATTTCACAAATAGAAATGATCGATCAGAATCCGATCGGAAAATCCTCGCGCAGTAATCCGGTAACTTATATAAAAGCTTATGATGAAATAAGGGAATTGTTCAGCAAACAGCCATTGAGTAAAATACGTGGTTACCAGCCAAAGCATTTTTCATTTAATGTAGATGGCGGCAGATGCGATGCGTGTAAAGGCGAGGGTGAACAAATCGTGGAAATGCAATTCCTGGCCGATGTACATTTGGTTTGTGAGGTATGTGGCGGCAAGAGATTTAAAGAAGAAGTATTGGAAGTAAAATACAATGATAAAAGTATTTTCGATGTGCTGGAAATGAGCGTGGATGAGGCGATTGCCTTTTTCTCCAAAGAAAAATCTTCTTTAAAAAAGAATGAGTTAGCCGGGGAAGATATCGCTAAAAAAATTCAACCTTTGAGCGATGTGGGATTGGGATATATTAAATTAGGGCAATCTTCTGATACGCTTTCCGGTGGTGAAGCGCAACGTGTAAAGCTGGCGTCTTTTTTAGGAAAAACCGGGCAGGGAAATATTTTATTTATTTTTGATGAACCTACAACAGGTCTACACTTCCATGATATAAAGAAACTCCTCAAATCATTTAATGCATTAATTGAACTAGGACATTCCATCATTGTAATTGAACATAATACCGATGTAATAAAATCTGCAGACTGGGTAATCGACCTTGGCCCTGAAGCAGGAGAAGAAGGCGGAAATCTAGTGTATGCCGGTGTTGCGGAAGGTTTAAAAAAAGTAAAGGAAAGCTATACAGGAAAATATATTTGAATCACAGATGTTGATTTTTTTGCGATAATATAACGGTGATGTATAAACGAAAATAAAAGGCTGCAAATGGTTTAATACCCATGATTTGTGTTTTCAGTTTTATAATAAAATTTTTAAACAAATTATCTTGTCTCCTTCTGTTTTCTTTGTAGATTTATCTCCTGAAAAAATTCTTTTTATGCATCCAAAAATCAATTGGCCGGAAGCGATGAAACCTTTAATCAAAAAGTATAAAGGGAAAAAACATCCATTGGATTATGAAAATACGTACCAGCTTTTGGTAGGTGTAATTTTATCGGCACAGGATTCTGACCGGCATATTAATCAGCTTGCACCAGCCCTTTTTGAAGCATTTCCGGATATGGAAGCGCTTTCTCATGCCACTCCTGAAACGTTATTTCCTTTCATCGGTTCCGTTCGCAATTATGCCAATAAAACCAAATGGCTTCTTGCCCTTGCTCAAAAAATAAAAAAAGATAGTAATATTCCTCTTACCCTTGACGCATTAACAGAATTACCGGGAATCGGAAGAAAATCTGCAAACGTAATCATGCGTGAAGCAGGTGCAAAAGCGGAAGGAGTTGTCGTAGATCTTCATGTGGTAAGAGTGGCGCCCCGACTTGGAATTGCCACAGGAACAGATCCGAAAAAAATTGAAAAGCAAATTATGGAAACGCTGCCGCAGGATGAATGGGATGCGGGAATGGC
>DATILZ010000358.1:0-4430 GCA_035475995.1 Hanamia sp.
AAACGAACGTAAAAGGAATTTACCTCGCAGGCGTTATCTGCGGTGGCATGAATACACACAGGCTTTTTATTGAAAATTCAAGAGAGCACGCAGTAAAAATTATAAAGGATATTGTAAAAAAATCAAAATCCTCTTAAAAGCCTTTTTACTGATTCCTGTTTATTTCGTAAAATAAAATCGTCACGATATTTTTTTATTTCATCGAATGCAAGCCAATCATATTTCCTTCTGTATCTTCTACCAGCGCAATAAAACCAAATTCTCCAATGCTTTGTTTTGAACGCATGATTTTACCACCTGCACTTTCCACACGACCTAATTCTGCATTAATTTCATCCGTAACAAAATAAATCAAAGTGCCGCCAATACCGGGTTTTGCTGCATCCATTTTGACCAAAGCTCCACTCACATCTGCCCCAAGTGAATCACCGGGAAAAGTAGCATATTTCATTTCCGGGTGATTTTCACTTCCCATTGGAAGATCAGTGAGCTGGCAATTAAATACGTCTGAATAAAACTTTTTGGCACGGTCAAAATCTGAAGTATAGATTTCAAACCAGTTGATTACATTTTTCATCTTATTTTAATTTTAGGTAATTTATGCAGCAAAATTTGCGCCGTTGTAAGAGTTTCAAATTTTAAAATTCGCAAGAAAGCTTCTCTATGTTGTTTTTATGCAAACGATACCCTTCTCTCCCCTACCTGCTGCCGCCACATTGCATAATACAATCCTTTTGCTTCCAGCAATTCTTCATGGCTTCCGGTTTCAGAGATTTTTCCTTTTTCCAAAACATAGATCCGGTCCGCGTGCATAATGGTAGAAAGCCGGTGAGCAATGAGGATAGTGATCCGCTCTTCGCGATTGGGCAATCCACGGATGGTGGCAGTAATAGATTCTTCCGTCAGCGAATCCAATGCAGAAGTAGCTTCATCAAAAATAAGTAAGCGGGGATTTCTAATTAATGCACGGGCAATCGAAAGCCTTTGCCGCTCACCGCCGGAAAGTTTCATTCCGCTTTCACCAAGTAATGTATAAATTCCTTTACCTGATCGTTCCATTACCTGTGTAAATGAAGCTTTTTTTAATGCTTCTGTAATTGCTTCATCGCTTGCTTTTGGCTGCACAAACAACAAATTTTCTTTTACCGTTCCGGCAAATAATTGGGTGTCCTGGGTTACAAATCCAATCTCTCTCCGAAACGCATTATAATGAATATAGCGATAACTGATGTCGTTAAATAAAATATCGCCCGATGTTGGTTTATACAATCCTACCAGCAATTTTACAAGAGTGGATTTGCCTGCTCCGGATGGCCCTGCAAAGGCGATGGTTTCTCCCTGCTTTACTTCAAAAGTCAGATCATCTATTGAGTTATCTGGTGAGGTTTTATGCCTGAATATTACGTGGTCAAATTTTAAAGTATGCAGAATTCCCACTGTTATTGCATTCTTAGGTTTTTCTTCAACCGGCTTTTGCATCAGCGCATCAAAGTTTGTTAGTGATGATTCTGTTTCACGATAAAGCAAAATGATGTTGCCCAATTCCTGCAAAGGTGCAAATATGGAAGTGGAAATAAACTGCATGGCAATCAATTCGCCGGTGCTCAATACTTTGCGAAATATTAACCAAAGCAGAATAAAAAAGATAGACTGTTTTAAAAGATTCATCAATGTCCCCTGCATAAATGAAAGCGTGCGCACTTTACGCACTTTATACATTTCCAGTTCAAAGATCTTTTGAGTTCTTTCTTTTAACCTTCTTATTTCGGGAAATGTAAGGCCAAGGCTTTTCACCAGTTCAATATTTCGCAGCGATTCAGTAATTAATCCTGCCTGTGTATTTGTTTCACGGTTGATAGAGCGTTGAGTTGATTTTATTTTTCGTGTAAGCATTCCCGTTAGTCCACCTAAAATTAAAACGCCTACGAAGAAAACCGGTATCAATAACCAGCTTTTGGTAAATGCATACCAGAGTAAAAAAACAATTCCTACAATCGAAGTGAAGAGAATGCTAACAAGCGATTGCATAAACCGTTGCATATCTGTACGTACTTTTTGGAGAATGGAAAGTGTTTCGCCACTACGTTGTTCTTCAAATTCTGCAAAGGATAAACGCAAAGTTTGTCTTAAACCCTCATCAAATATTTGCCGGCCCAGACGCTGTACCGAAAGTCCGGTATAATAATCCTGGAATGCTTTTGCCGCACGTGCCACCAAAGCAATCCCTATCGCAATTGCCAGCCAGGTAAGTACTCCGTTTACCAATTGCTGTTGCGGCATTGTAACAGCAGGTTTTGCATATTTGTCTATTATTTTACCAAAAATGATTGGGTCTATCATCGACAAAACCTGGTTGGTTGCAGCAAATAAGAGCGCGAGAAAAATCGTATGGCGTTGGGGCTTTAAATATTTCCAGAGTAGATTCATATTGAACTAAAGATAATTTTTTTATTATTAAAGGTTGCCACCTTCAGACGGGAGCTGTCAAGCGGAGCAAAGTTTGAAGTTTCGCAACCTTGGAAACAAAAAACGAGGATTTAGAGTTGAGCGACAATTCAGCAAGCCATCGTATTTGCGTTCCTATCAATCTTTTAAAATTTATATCAATATTTTCTTTCTGTAATAAATTTATGGAATTAATTAATTTTTAAATCTTAGTAAACAAAATCTGAAAGTAACATCAAACTGGTTAAACTTATTGTATGTCTATTAAAAGTTCGTGTTTTCTATTGTTTGTTAGCTTCGCTTGCTCAGCATGTGCTCAATCTCAAACAAAATACCCTGATACCGTAGAAGAAAAAATTAAACAAGTTGAAAACAATATTTCCGGTTGGGTACAAATTGAAGGAGTAAAAAGTGTTTCGACTTTACCTGAACGAATGCAATATTATCATGTTAATGGATTAAGTATTGCGGTCATTCATAACTATAGAATAGAATGGGGTAAAGGTTATGGTTGGGCTGATTCAGCAAAGCAAATTCCTGTTACAACACAAACACTTTTTCAGGCTGCATCAATCAGCAAATCGCTTAATGCTGTGGGAGTTTTAAAGCTTGCGCAAGAAAAAAAATTAAACATTCATAATGACATTAATTATTATTTAAAGAGCTGGCATTTACCTGAAAGTAATTTCACTGCTGATAAAAAAGTAACTGTTTATAATTTACTAAATCATACAGCGGGATTGAATGTTCATGGTTTTTTAGGATATGAAAACGGTGATAGTATTCCTTCCATAGTTCAAATTTTAAACGGAGAAAAACCAGCTAATTCAGATGCGATTAGATCGTATGCTGTACCCGGAACCAAAGTGGAATATTCAGGAGGCGGCGTATTGATTTCTCAATTAATTGTAATGGATATTATGCATGAGCCTTATGACAAATATCAATGGAAGGAAGTATTAAAACCATTGGGCATGACAAATAGCTTTTACACGCAACCACCACCAAAAAATAAAACCGCATTATTAACTACGGGCTATGACACTAACGGAAAAGAGATAAATGGTAAATATCATATTTATCCTGAATTAGCTCCGGCAGGACTTTGGACAAACCCTGGTGATTTGACTAAATTCATAATCGAAACTCAACTTTCATACGAGGGGAAATCAAACAAAGTTCTTTCGCAAATTATGACAAGAGAAATGCTAACTCCTTTTAAAGGCAGCGATGCTGGTTTAGGTGTGTTCATTGATTCTATAGGTAACAGAATCTACTTTCAACATGGAGGTTCAAATGAAGGTTTCAGATGCCAATACTTTGCAAGCCTTACAGGTGGTGATGGCGTTGTAGTAATGGTGAATTCAGATCAGGATGGAATTTTACGGGATGTTGTTAATAGTGTTGCTCAGGCATACAATTGGAAAGATTTTTACAAACCTGAAAAGAAAAAAGTAGTAAATGTCCCTGAGGATACTCTCCAACGATATGTTGGTAATTATTCTTTAAATGAAATTAATATTTCAGTTTTAAAAAAAGATAATAATTTATTTCTGTCCTTAAATGGCGGTTCTCCAATGCAATTATTTTTTACATCCAATACAGATTTTTTTGTAATGGAAATACAGGCAAAAAGCCTAAAATTTGAAAAGAATAAAACCGGCAATAATTACGATATTGTTTTAAAAGACGGAGATAATAATGTAAGGTTCGTTAAAAAATAAGCTTATTCATATTTAGGCCTTTAGCAAAGGTATTAGGGACAAGCTGGAATCCGTATCCTAAAGTTCATTCAGAAATTCATTTAACGTCTGTTTGTGTCCGTTCTGTTTTTTGAGAGAAGCAACCTCTTCAAATGCTTCCTTAAGGTCTGAACGAAGTTTTAAAGCCTGCTCATATTTTCTAAGCCTATTAAGCACCTTTTCCCAGTCAGTGAGTGGCAACTGCACGGCTTGCGTCTCTCCGTTCATATCTTTAACGTATTG
>DATILZ010000359.1:0-5845 GCA_035475995.1 Hanamia sp.
TTTTATGTGAATCCTTATCCGATCATCCGATGCGCAAACGTTTTGTAGCCACGCATCCGATGTGGGGAACGGAATACAGTGGCCCGGAGGCTGCAGTGCGAGATGCTTTCAGCGGCCGTTCATGTGTGATTTGTGAAAAAGAAAAGAGTGATGCGGAAGCAGTAAATATTGTGGAAAATATTTACAAAACGCTTGGTATGAATATCACTTATATGAATGCTGAAAATCATGATATACATGCTGCATACGTAAGTCATATTTCTCACATTACCTCTTTTGCATTGGCTAACACAGTTTTGGAAAAAGAAAAAGAAGAAGATGCGATTTTTGAATTGGCCGGGGGTGGTTTTGAAAGTACTGTTCGATTGGCAAAAAGTAATCCAGCTATGTGGGCGCCGATCTTTATGCAAAACCGTGAAAATGTTTTGGATGTTTTAAACGAACACATTTCACAATTAAGAAAATTCAAAGCCAGTTTGGAAAAAGAGAATCTTCCATACCTGATTGAGTTAATGGAAAATGCAAATAAGATAAAAAGGATTTTGAAATAGTGAGCGGTGAATGGTGAGTTGTGGAGAGTGAATGGTGAGTTGTGGAGGGTGAATGGTGAGTTGTGGAGGGTGAATGGTGAATAGTAAATAGAAGAGATTCAGTAAATGAATAAATAATAGCAATTTCTATATAGCCTAAATAAAAAAGTAAAAACTTAAAATAAAAACAATCTAAACACAACCAATAAAATAATTGGTCTCGAAAAATCAAAAAACAATGAACGAAACAATTGAAAAAATCTGGAACAAACGTCCGCTGATCATTAGCGGCCCATGCAGTGCTGAAACAGAAGAGCAGGTTGTAGAAACCGCTGTGAGGCTTGCAAAAACAGGAAAAGTAGATGCGCTGCGCGCAGGCATCTGGAAACCAAGAACCAAACCGGGAATGTTTGAAGGAATTGGTGTAAAAGGCTTACCCTGGCTTGCAAATGCAAAGAAAGTTTCCGGGCTTCCGATTGCTGTTGAAGTGGCTACAGCAAAGCATGTGGAAATGGCTTTGCAATTTGATGTGGACATTCTTTGGATCGGCGCCAGAACTACCGTAAATCCATTTAGTGTACAGGAAGTTTGTGATGCTTTGCGTGGATCAGATGTCCCTGTTCTCATTAAAAATCCGATCAATCCTGATCTGGAATTATGGTGCGGCGGAATTGAACGTTTACAGAAAGTTGGAATGAAAGATATTGGAATGATTCATCGTGGATTTTCAAATTATGGAAATACAGAATTTAGAAATGCACCTATGTGGCATCTTCCGATTGAGATGAAAAGAAGATTTCCGGAAATGCTGATCGTTTGTGATCCATCGCATATATGTGGCAACAGGACAGCATTACATGAAGTTGCACAAAAAAGTATTGACCTTGATTTTGGCGGGCTTATGATCGAAACTCATATTGATCCTGATAAAGCATGGAGCGATGCGAAACAACAAATTACTCCGGAACGTTTATCAGAATTATTGGATGGTTTGATATGGCGTATGGAAAATACAGATCAAAAAGAATTTGTAAATGCTCTTTCAAAATTGCGCGAACAAATCAATCAAATAGATGATGAATTGATGGCGCTTTTAGGTCAACGCATGAAAATTTCTAATAAAATTGGTGAATACAAAAGAGAAAATAACATCACCATTTTGCAAACAAATCGCTGGAATGAAATCCTTGCAAAGGCTTTTGTAAAAGGAGAAAAAATGGATTTAAGCAAAGATTTTATCACTAAATATTTCGATGCAGTTCATATGGAAAGTATCAATCACCAAAACCGAGTAATGAATGAAGAATAGTGAAACCAATGAGAAAGAATACTCTTTCTCCTCCAGGCAAGTACGCGCATATTTTGATGCAGACTTCCTTTCCATTCAGGATCTTACAGATAAAGTAAACACCGTTCTCATTACTGATGAGAATATTTTCGCAAAGCAATCTGAAAAATTTAACGGATGGAAAACGATCGTTATAAAGGCTGGTGAGCAATTTAAAAACCAACAAGCGGTTGACCAAATTATCAATCAGTTGATTGAAATGAATGCGGATAGGCAAACGTTTATTGTTGGCGTTGGTGGTGGAGTTGTTACTGATATTGCAGGTTATGCGGCATCAATTTATATGCGTGGAATCCGGTTTGCGTTTGTCCCTACCAGTATTTTAGCAATGGTTGATGCGAGCATTGGCGGCAAGAATGGGGTGGATGTGGGCGTTTATAAAAACCTGGTTGGCACCATCAATCATCCTGAATTTTTATTGTATGATTATTCATTTTTAGACACTTTGCCTCATGAAGAATGGGTGAATGGATTTGCAGAAATCATCAAACATGCATGCATCAAAGATGAAAACATGTTTCATTTTCTGGAAGAAAAAACACTGGAAGATTTTCAGGCATCAAAAGAAAATATTGGAAAATTAATTCAGCAAAATGTGGATATAAAATACAACGTTGTTGCAAATGATGAACGTGAAACAGGAGAAAGAAAGTTATTAAATTTTGGCCATACGATTGGCCATGCCATTGAAAATACTGCAAAGCTTCCTCATGGAAGCGCTGTCAGCATTGGGATGGTAGCAGCTTGCGTGATTTCAGAAAAAATAAGTGGCTTCTCAAAAGAAGAAACTGAAAAAGTAAAACAACTTATTTCAAAATATCAGTTGCCTGTTGCTTTAGATTTTGATAAAGAAAAAACGTGGCAGATACTTTTGCATGATAAAAAGAAATCGGGGAGTGACATGAACTTTGTAGTGCTGGACAAAATTGGAAAAGCTTCTATCAAAAAAATTCCTTTAGATGATTTGCATAAAATCTTTTTTTCACTTACTTAAATTCAATATTATATAACACGAATTTTTAGACACGGATTGAATTCTCTTTTATACAATGGAAGATATGAAATTGTGAGTAATTGAATAAGGTAATAAGGTTGATTTTGTTTAGTAATTTTAGCTTATTAAGCTAATAAGGTTTGAACTTAAAAGCTGGCAATAACCTTATCACCTTAGTAAAATAACAGCTAAAAAAGTTTCCAACCTTATTACCTTATTTTACTTCAAATAAATGAACGGTACCTGATTTCAGATTGTTGGTACTGGTTTTTGCAAACCACGATTTTATCCCTTTTGAATTATATTTTAGACACGAATTATACGAATTGAAAATTCAATCGAAATTTTAAATTTTAATTTTTATTTCAACAATGAACATAACCATTACACCTTCCTCAGTTTTTGGAAAAATAAAAGTGCCACCTTCTAAAAGCTCCATGCAGCGTGCCTGTGCTGCCGCATTGATTACGCCTGGGACAACTATCATTGACAATTTTGGAAGCAGCAATGATGAAAAAGCGGCAATGGATATCATTACAAAGCTGGGCGCTACAATTAATATTGTTGACAATAAAATGGCGATCACTTCAAACGACTTCATTTTCCGTTCTCAGTTTCCCGAGAAAAATGTAATTGTGAATGTGGGCGAAAGCGGATTGTCCATGAGAATGTTTGCACCTATTGCAGGTCTTTTTAATTATGATATTATATTCACCGGTGAAGGAAGTATTTTAAAAAGGCCAATGAATTTTTTTGATGAAATTCTTCCGCAGCTTGACGTAGAAGTGAATTCTAACCAGGGCAAATTGCCTGTTACACTGAGAGGACCGCTTCATCCTAAAAATATTACTGTCGATGGTTCATTGAGTTCACAATTTTTGACAGGATTGCTTTTTGCCTTTTCAAAAGCGTGTACAGTTCCGGTTCGTATTACCGTCAAAGACTTGTCCAGCCGCCCTTACATTGATTTAACGATTTCTGTTTTAAAAAGTTTTGGTTTTAAGATTGATAACCGGAATTACGAAATCTTCACCATTTATCCGCGTGAACCGTTGCCGGCTCATAGTATTAAATATACGGTTGAAGGTGACTGGAGTAATGCGGCGTTTCCTTTAGTTGCCGGAGCGATTGCAGGAGAAATTACTTTAAAAGGGGCGGATCTCAATTCATGCCAGGGTGACAAAAACATTGTGCAGGCTTTGTATGATTGTGGTGCAGAAGTTCATCTTCATAATAAAGAGATCACTGTAAAGAAAAGTAAATTAAAAGCTTTTGAATTTGACGCAACGCATTGCCCGGATTTATTTCCGCCATTGGTTGCTCTTGCGGCTTATTGCAAAGGAAAAACAATGATCAAAGGTGTGACGAGGCTTTTATTTAAAGAAAGCAACCGGGCAGTTGCATTAAGAGATGAATTTAAAAAAATGAATGTGGATATTGAATTAAACGGCGACTGGATGACGATAAATGGCGGAAATGAAATAAAAGGTGCAAACATCTCTTCACACAATGATCATCGGATTGCAATGGCCACTGCTGTTGCGGCTTTGAGCGCAAAAGGTAATACCATTATTCATGATGCAGAAGCAATAAACAAATCTTATCCTGATTTTTATAAAGATTTGAAAGCGTTAAAAACGAATTCCAATGTTTCAAAAAAGGTTGATGTTATTTAGATAAATAATCCTTTACCAGATCTTTATTCGCTCTGTTTCTGGTTTATACATTTTATCACCTGGCTTCACATCAAACGCCTGGTACCAGCTATCCATATTGCTAATTGGCCCATTGCCTCTTGCTTCTCCCGGAGAATGTGGATCTGTAAGAATGAGTTGGCTGGCATATTCAGGAACTGTATTTGAGCGCCATACCTGAGCCCAACTCAAAAAGAAACGCTGGTCGGGAGTGAATCCATCAATTTTTTTATCACTCTTTCCTTCTGCTGTTTTCTTAAATGCTTCATAAGCAATATTTAAACCACCGAGATCTGCAAGATTTTCACCTAAAGTCAATTTGCCGTTTACATGGATTGAATCATTTACAGTAAAAGCATCATATTGATTTACTACCTTTTTTGCAAGAGCATTAAATTTGTCCGCATCTGCTTTTGTCCACCAATCACGCAGATTTCCATCCGCAGCATATTGCCGTCCATGATCATCAAAACCATGTGTTAATTCATGCCCAATTACAGCTGCAGCGCCGCCATAATTAATTGCATCATCAGCGCCGAAGTCGAAGAATGGAAATTGAAGAATCCCTGCAGGAAATACAATCTCATTATTGCCACTGCTATAATATGCATTAATAGTTGGTGGCGTCATTCCCCAGCGGGTTTTATCCACAGGCGTTCCCATTCTGGCCGCCATTTTATTATAATTAAATTCACTTACGCTTTTTACATTTCCATAAAAATCATTTCTCTTAATCACTACCCCCGGATAAGTTTCCCATTTATCGGGATAGCCAATTTTATTCACAATCGCATGCAGTTTTACCAGCGCCTGTTTTTTGGTAGAATCACTCATCCAGGAAACGCGGTTGATGCGGTCTGCAAATGTTTGCTGTACGTTTTGTACTAATATCAGCATCCTTTGCTTCGCTGCTTCTGTAAAATATTTTTTTACATACAACTGTCCAACTAATTCACCGAGTGTTCTGTCAAGAAGCGAACTAATAGTTTGCCAACGTGGTGTTATTTCCTTTTGGCCGGTCATCACTTTTGTAAATTCAAATGACCTGTTTACAAAATCACTGCTCAAATAAGGAGCGGCCGATTCAATGACTCTCCATTGCAAATAGGATTTCCAGGTATCCAATGGAACTGCAGTAAACAAAGCGTCAGCGCCTTTAAAGAAATCAGGATTGTTAACCAGGAGGCTATCAGCGCCGGTTACTTTCATAGAAGCCATTAAATTTTTCCAATCAAAACCAGGCGTCATTTTGCTGAAATCGGCAACTGAAAATTTGTTG
>DATILZ010000360.1:0-3923 GCA_035475995.1 Hanamia sp.
GTAGTAAGGGCAGCGATGGGTGTAGAACCAAAAAATGGTTACATAGAAAAACCAGAAGAATCGAAAGCGAGGATAGAAGCCGTTGTGGAGGCAGCAATCAAAGAAGGCATCTATGTAATTATTGACTGGCACAGCCATCATATCCGGCTCAATGAAGCCAAAACATTTTTTAGGGAAATGGCAGAAAAGTATCATCAATATCCAAACATTATTTATGAAATTTTTAATGAACCTGAATATGATTCATGGGCGGATGTAAAAGCTTATTCAACAGAAGTCATTTCAACAATAAGAGCGATTGATAAAAACAATATTATTCTTGTCGGTTGCCCGCATTGGGATCAGGATGTAAATCTTCCGGCCAATGATCCGGTTAAAGGATATAATAACCTCATGTACACCCTGCATTGTAGATTATAAATAAGACACCTTCAGGTAATCAATCACCAAACTGACATTGCGACCGGCGCCAAAGCCGGTTAAATTACCAAAGAAAGGTACAAAAGGCATTTCGTAAAAAGGCGTGCCATTGATTAAAAAAATATAGCTGTGGCCAGCCTTCCTTATCGTATAGATATTAAAGGAATCAGGGCTCAGCAAGTTTTTTTGTAAGGAACCACTTTTTGTTATACAATCACTCTGCTTCTTACCATCGCAGGTTTCAACAGAGGCAAAGCCATCTTTGGAAAAGGTGAAATAGTAACCGTCCATACCCTCGCGCCCCCAGAAAAGCATACTGTAATAATTTTTATGTTCTGCATTACCATGCGATATTTTTATCCTCGCTTCTATTTCAAAATCTTTATGGGAATCAATTTTTATTTCCTGTGCAGCCCCATAAGCGTGGCCCTCAGCGGTTAAGTAATAAAATCCACTGTCAATTTTTGCATTGGCATGTTTATTCCCCGTGATTGCCCAGTTGTTTTGATTATTATTAAAATCATCAAAGAAAATGATTTTTCGGACGAAGGTATCAGTCTGCGCCCTTATCATAAAACCGGCAAGCATAACCGGTAACAACAATAGATTTTTCATTAAATGAATTTATAGGTTTTATTGCTCGTGAATTGAATTTTATTTGGCAATGCTTTTCACACTTATTAGGTTTAGCAATTGACGCGATCTCCCAATTCATCTCTTTATTTTTTTTAGCCAGAAATAATAAGACAAAGTACCAGGTACGATCCATATAAGCATCGTAAGTATTAACGGGTCAAACTTACCTGATGCCGCAATACCTGAATAAACCGCGCCAGCAAGATCAAAAAACAAACCGGCATAGGCCCAGTCTTTTATCCTGCCTGATCCCGGTATCAGAATAATTAGGGCACCGAGTAATTTTGCAATGCTGATGAATTGTATAAAGTAAACCGGGTAACCAAGGTCATCATGTATTATTTGAATAGCCTGTTGAGTAGGTTTAAGGCCATCTGAAGCAGAGAATATCATCAGTGCTGAGAAAATAATCGTCGAAATCCAATAAACGATGTTGGTGGTTCTTGTTGTCATATTGCTGGCTTTACACTCCGGAAACTTTACTGGTATGTGGTGGGATTTGCTAACGTGGAATAATAAAAATAAATTTAACCTCTCATTTCTGTTACAAATACGAATGTAGGGAAAGTTTTCAACCCTCAATTTTCTGATCTTATCTTCAATAAGTTTTTTATTGAAGATATTTTGGCAGAAACCGGCTTGCTTCTATTTTTAATTTGAAAAATCCGGAAGAAAGTTTATCCGCGTGCTGTCTCATATTCGTGAATTGGCATCATAATACAAGCTTTAGCAAACCCGTTGAATGGATTATAATGTGTTTATTCCTTTTTGCTCTTTATTCAAACGGCTAATCGCCAAACGGCTTACCATCTGAGGGATTGGTGGTTTTTGACATCTGGTATAAGAAAAGAGTAATTCGCCTTATTTGTTCCTTTATTGTTGCTTTTTTTGAGATCGGTGAAATTAATTAAGCACCGTTATAAATCGCTGGCAATTGAAAAAACCTTATTTTTAAAGTAAATAACTGTTACTTATTTTTTAAGGAATTATTTGCCAATTGACAAATACCAATAATGATGAGACAAGTTCTTCATTTTTTTTATGCTTTTTCTCTTGTATTTTTCTTTTGTCTGAAAGCAAATTCACAATTTGCTGATCCTTTTTTTATTCAACATTACGACAATCGTAACGGCCTTTCCAATAGCTCCATTAATAAACTTTTTAATGATGCTGATAATATGCTTTGGATAGCTACCTGGGATGGATTGAACATGTATGACGGCTCATCCTTTCATGTATTTAATTATAGTAAAGAAAATGATTTCAAAAGTATTGGGAGCAATGTCATTCAAAATATAACTGAAGATAAACAGGGTAATATCTGGATAAGCACGATTGAAGGAATATCGAGATTTGAAAAAAGTACCGGAAAATTTTACAACTATTTTTATAAACAGGATCAACATGGAAAAGTGAGTGAGCAGGAATTTGCAATTGCTATAAACGATGCAGGAATTGTTTACTGCCTAAGCCAAAAGAGCGGCCTCAGCTATTATAATGCCCGGGCAGATTCTTTTACAATGTCCAACCTTCCAAAGCAGAACTTTAAGATAATAAAAATGGCCTTTGACGATCGCAATCATTTATGGTTGCTGAATAATAATGGAGGTTTGGATGTTTGTGAAAATGATAAGAACAACTTTCAATTGCTCCATACATTCCAGGAGAAAAAGGACATCAGTAATTTTTTTTTAAGCGACAAAGGGCCTTTTTTTACTACCTCAGATGATAAATTATTTTCTGTAAATACAGAAACGTTTATCCAGAAACTGTTGCTTCAAATGCCACACGCCCTGAGCACGCTGATTTTTTATCGCGATCATTATTTGCTGGGTTGGACTTCCAAAGGTTATAGCGTTTATGATGAGAATTTCAATCCATCAGAATTTCTGCTTGCAGAGACCAAACAAATGCAGGATATAAAAATCACTTCATGGGCTTTGGGTACAGAAGATATTTTGTGGTATGGCACTGATGGGAATGGAATCTTAAAAATTTATCCCAAAACAAAATCTTTTGGTACCGTAGCCACTTCAGAAAATGGAATGCCTTATAATAAATCAGTAAGGGCTTTTTGTGAAAACAATGGAAATTTATGGGTCGGCACAAAAGGAAGCGGCATTATTATGTATTCTAACTTTTGGGGAATGGCGAATCCTGAAATAAAGAAACATTATTTTTTAGCGCCGGAGCAATTGGACAATAATTCGGTGTATGCACTAAAAAAGGGTAATGATGACCTGATCTATATCGGCACCGATGGCAAAGGTATTGGCGTATATGATTTGAAAAATAAAAAATTTAATAAATGGTCCGGCATAAAAGGCAATAGCGCGTGGCCTGAGTTTGGTTCTGTCTATGCCATATTGCAGGATACGGATAACTCCCTATGGCTGGGTACCAGTGGCTATGGTTTAATACATTTGAAAATAGATAACAACCATGGAAATCTTTCTGTGGCTTTTTTAGAAAAATTTAGTTTCAACAACAGCGATACTGGTCCTGCAAATGATATTATTTACTCTTTGGTGGCAGGCTATGAAAACCAGCTTTGGATTGGTTGCAGATATGGAGGTCTTAGCTTATTGAACAAAAAAAATAAAAAATTTAAGAATTTTAAAGCATTCACTTATGAAGGAAGCTTATCTAATAATGATGTACTAACTGTTTTTAAAGATTCGCACAACCGGATATGGGTTGGTACCAGCTATGGGCTTAACCTGATCAATAATAGTGATGCATTAAAAGCAGAGCCGGTGTTTCAGAAATTAACTACTGCAAACGGATTGCCGAATAATACCATTCATGCCATTGAAGAAGACAGATCGGGACAAATTTGGGTAAGCACCAATAAAGGGCTTGCAAAA